>NZ_DFTP01000025.1:7693-21619 GCF_002381585.1 Marinimicrobium sp. UBA4209 | reverse complement strand
CCTTCCGGTTGGACGGCGAGACGTACGGTATTAACGTCATGCAGGTGCAGGAAGTGCTCCGCTATTCCGAAATTGCGCCGGTGCCGGGTGCGCCTCCCTATGTGCTTGGCATCATCAATTTGCGCGGCAACGTGGTCACGGTGATCGATACCCGTCATCGGTTCGGTCTGGCCGACGGGGAAGTCACGGACAATACCCGCATTGTGATTATCGAAACGGATAACCACGTGATCGGCATCATGGTCGATAGTGTGGCGGAAGTGGTGTATCTGAATCAGTCCGAGATTGAAACCGCGCCCAATGTCGGCAATGAAGAGAGTGCCAAGTTTATTCAGGGCGTGTGCCACAAGAACGACGAGCTGTTGATCCTGATTGACCTGAACAAGCTGCTCACCAACGAAGAGTGGGCCGAGCTGGACGAGATTTAACGGATGAACTGGATGCTGCTGGCCATTGGTTTGAGTCTGGTGTTGAGCGTTGTGGCGATGGCGGTCGCCCTGGTGGCGCTGCGGGCCAGCCACCGCCAGTTGGATCAGGTACGCTCCAGTCATCGTCGTCTGGAAAGTGAGTTGGCGGTGTCCAATAGCGCCGCCATTGGCATGGGCAATCGCCTGATCGCCATGGAAAAGCGCCTGGCCCAGGGCGCAGGCGGATCGCCCGACGCACCAACGGAGCAGCCCTACACCGAAGCCAATCAATTGTTCCGCATGGGTGTCAGCGTCGAAGAAGTGGCGCGCCGCTGCGGCCTGTCCCGTGCCGAAGCCTCGCTCCTGCAAGCCATGCAGGAACACCGATAAAGCTGTCGCGCGCTATCTGTAGGGCGGATCGGTCCGACGCTTCGGAGCGTCCGTAGGGCGGATAAGGCCGCAGGCCGCATCCGCCGTAACACCCCTTCGCTTCACCTACGGCGTAAAAATCTCCCCATTCACGCCCACAGAATCTTCCCCCATCAGATACAGATACAACGGCATATGCGACTCGGGCGTCGGCAGGGTGCGCGGATCTTCGGCCGGGTAGGCCGCCGCCCGCATCCGGGTGCGGGTGGCGCCGGGGTTGATGCTGTTGGCCCGGATCGGCAAGGCACCGTCCAGCTCTTCCGACAGGGTCTGCATCAGGTTGTCCTGAGCCGCCTTGGAAGCCGCGTAGCCCCCCCAGTAAGCGCGGCCTTTCCGGGCGACGCCGGAACTGGTAAACACAATACTGGCGTTTCCGGATTGCTCCAGCAGCGGCAATAGCGCCTGAGTCAGCATGAAAGGCGCGTTGACATTGATCTGCATCACCCGCAGCCAGGTGTCGGTGGCGTAATTGGCAATGGGCGTTCGCTCACCCAGGTCGCTAGCGTTGTGCAGAATCCCGTCGAGCTTGCCGAACTCCTGATACAGGGTGTCGGACAGATCGCGATAGTCTTTTTCGGTGGCACCTTCGAGGTTCATGGGGTAAATCGCGGGCTGGGGACCACCGGCCTGTTCAATTTCATCGTAGACTTTTTCCAGCTTGGCCATGGTGCGCCCGAGTAATACCACCGTGGCCCGATGTTCGGCGAAGGTTTTCGCCGCGACCCGTCCTATACCGTCCCCGGCGCCGGTGACCAGAATGATTTTATCCTTGAGCAGGCTGGGGGCGGGTTGGTAATTGTCCGGTAGTGTCATAGTTCAACTCTTTTCGGTGTAACGCTCGGTGTTGATCGGTTGGGTGTTGACCGATAGCGCCAATGCTTATCGGAGCAGCGTGTCCAGAATGGGCAGAATCTCCCGGCCGTGGTCCACGCGGTAGTCCGCGCCCCAGGCGTCGACATCGTCCCCGTCTTCAATGTAGCCATAGGCGGCGGCGATGGTGATGGCGCCGGCCTGTCGGCCGCATTCGATATCGCGCCGATGATCGCCAACATACAGAATATGCTCGGGTTCACAGCCCAGATGCTTGGCGGCCAGAAACAGTGACTCCGGGTGTGGTTTGCGCTCGGTGACGTGGTCCGGGCAGATGATGCTCTGGGGGGCGGGCTGTAGATCCAACTGCTCCATGAGGGGCAGGGTGTAGGCCGCCGGTTTGTTGGTCGCTACGCCCCAAGGAATCTGCCGTTCGCCGAGAACCTGCAACAGGGTTTGCAGGCCGGGGAACAGCGCGGTGTGCACCGCCAGGTGATCGCTGTAAAGCGCCAGAAGCCGGGTCCGTAGGGTCTCGAAATCCGGGTGGCCCGGCTCGACGCCAAAGGCGAGTTCAACCAGGGCCCGGGCGCCGTTGGACACGCTGCGCCGGATGGTGGCGTCGGCCAGGGGCGGGTGGTCGTACTCAGCCAGGAGCCGGTTTACGACAACCACAAAGTCGGGCGCGGTATCCAGTAAAGTGCCATCCAGATCGAACATCACGGCGCGAATTGGAAGGTGCTCAATCGTTGAGCTTTTCTCGGACTTTTTGGTCATCGGTCAGCCCACCTGGCGGGNNCAGGGTGCCGTCCAGATCAAACAGAACGCCGCTGAGCATCAGGCGTCGGCTCCCAGCTGGCAGTAGACCATGTAGTTCACGTCGACGTCGCTGCCGAGTTTGTAGGTGCGGGTCAGCGGGTTGTAGGTCAGGCCGGTGATGTCCTGAAGGTCCAGCCCGGCGTCACGAATCCAGCCGCCCAGCTCGGCCGGACGAATGAACTTGGCGAACTCGTGAGTGCCGCGCGGCAGCATGCGCAGGACGTATTCTGCGCCGACGATGGCGAACAGGAATGACTTGGGGTTGCGGTTGATGGTCGAGAAATAGACGTGGCCACCAGGCTTGACCAGAGTGGCGCAGGCGCGGATCACCGAGGCCGGGTCCGGCACATGCTCGAGCATCTCCAGGCAGGTGACGATATCGTATTGACCAGCGTCCTGTTCGGCGAGAGCCTCGGCGGTGATCTGGCGGTAATCGATGGTCAATCCCGACTCCTGGGCATGCAGCCGGGCGACCCCCAGGGGAGCTTCGCCCATATCAATGCCGGTCACCTCGGCGCCGCGTTGGGCCAGGGCTTCGCTCAAAATGCCGCCACCGCAGCCCACGTCCAGCACCTTGCGGCCGGCGACCGGAGAGTGTTCGTCGATAAAGTTGGCGCGCAGCGGATTGATGTCGTGAAGAGGTTTGAATTCGCTCTCGCGATCCCACCAGCGGCTGGCCAGGGCCTCAAATTTGGCGACTTCAGCCGCGTCGACATTGCTCATGTTTGATCTCCGCTTAATGTTGTCCCTTGATCTGCTTGGCCCACCAGCGGGCCTTACCGATCAATTCGCGTTCATTCAGGGTCTGCAGCTGGCGACTGAGTAGCAGGGCCTTGCCGGCCACCCAGACGTGGCTGACCTTGTGGCCGCAGTTGGTGTATACCAGTTGCGATACCGGGTGATATACGGGTTGCGAAGGCAAATCGCTCAACTCGATGGCGGTGATATCCGCCGACTTGCCCACCTCCAGGCTGCCGATGTGCTCGTCCAGCCCAAGGGCGCGCGCGCCGTTGAGGGTGGCCATACGCAGGGCGCTGTGGGCATCCAGAGCGTCGGCCCGACCGGCCACCGCTTTGGCCAGCAGGGCGGCGGTCTTCATTTCGCTCAGCAGGTCCAGGTCATTGTTGCTGGCGGCGCCGTCGGTGCCCAGGGCGACGTTGATGCCCTCGTCCAGCAAACGCTGTGCGGGGCAGAAGCCGCTGGCCAGCTTGAGGTTGGACTCGGGGCAGTGAACCACCTGTGCGCCGCTGTCCCGGATCAGTTCGATATCGCCCTCGTCCACCTGGGTCATGTGCACGCACTGGGTCAGGGGCGACAAGAGCCCGAGCTCGGCCAGTCGTTGGATGGGGCGCTTACCATACTGCTCAATGGAGTCACTGACTTCCTGGGCGGTTTCGTGCAGATGAATATGGATCGGGGCGTCCAGCTCCTGGGCCAGAGTGGCGATGCGGGTCAGAGGTTCGTCCGAGAGGGTGTAGGGGGCGTGGGGCCCAAAACCGATCCGGACCAGTTCGCTGGCGCGAAAATCGTCGTGCAGGGCCAACCCCTTGCGGAAATAATCTTCCGGGCCCTGGCCCCAGGCGCTGGGGGCGTCAAACACCGGAAAATTGACCTGGGCCCGCATGTGGGCCTGCTGGGCCGCCTGCGCCACCTGCTCGGGGAAAAAGTACATGTCGCTGAAGCAGGTGGTGCCGGAGCGGATCATTTCGGCCATGGCCAGTTCCGTGCCGTCGCGCACCATATCCTCGCTGAGCCACTGGTCCTCGGCGGGCCAGATATGGCCCTCCAGCCACTGTTTCAGGGGCAGATCGTCGGCATAGCCCCGCAGCAGGCTCATGGCCGCGTGGCCGTGGGCATTGACCAGGCCGGGGATCAGGAGGTGGTTGCCCAGGAAGATTTCCTGTTGGGCGTCGTAGCGTTTGTCGGCTTCTTCCTGGGGTACCAGGGCCTGAATGACGCCTTTATCGACGACCAGGGCACAGTGCTCAAACACCCGGTTTTCCGGCACCACGGGCGCAATCCAGCGGGCTTTGATGATCAGGCTGACGGTTTGCGGGGCTGACATAAAAGGAATCCTGAATACAACTTTGTCCAAAGGCCGCCAGTATACTCTTATTGGCCCTTGGCATGCAGGCCCTCTTCGCTCGAAAAACGCCCTGAAATCACCCCCTTAGCCGGTTTTTATGGTAGTATTCCGCCCTTTGTGCGGCAGCCTGGATACTGCCCCGACAGGCCCCAGAGGGCCCGTTGGGCACGGCTCAGGGGGCTTTATCGGCCTCTCTGGTAAGGGTTGCTTCTCCGACGTTTGATAATAAGGAACTCAGCGAGTCCATGGGCGAATTAGCGAAAGAAGTTTCACCCGTCAACATCGAAGACGAACTCAAACAGTCCTATCTCGACTACGCGATGAGCGTAATTGTGGGGCGGGCCCTGCCGGATGTGCGCGATGGCCTCAAGCCGGTGCACCGGCGCGTTCTGTTCGCCATGAGCGAGCTCAAGAACGACTGGAACAAGCCCTACCTCAAGTCGGCCCGTGTGGTCGGTGACGTCATCGGTAAATACCACCCGCACGGCGACTCGGCGGTGTACGACACCGTGGTGCGTATGGCTCAGCCGTTCTCCCTGCGCTATATGCTGGTGGACGGGCAGGGCAACTTCGGTTCCATCGACGGCGACAGCGCCGCCGCCATGCGTTATACCGAAGTGCGCATGGCCAAAATCGCCCACGACCTGCTGGCGGACCTGGACAAGGAAACCGTCGATTACGTCGACAACTACGACGGCACCGAGCGCATCCCCGATGTGCTGCCCACCCGTATTCCCAACCTGTTGGTCAACGGCTCCTCCGGCATTGCTGTGGGCATGGCCACCAATATTCCGCCCCACAACCTGAAAGAAGTGGTCCGTGGTTGTCTGGCGCTGATAGACGACGAAGACATCAGTATTGATGACCTGATGGAGCACATCCCCGGGCCGGACTTCCCAACGGGGGCGATCATCAACGGCCGCGCCGGTATCGTACAGGCTTACCGCACCGGCCGTGGTCGTATCTACGTGCGCGCCAAAGCGGAAGTGGAAGAAGATCCGAAAACCGGTCGCGAGACCATCGTGGTGCACGAGATTCCCTACCAGGTGAACAAGGCGCGTCTGATCGAGAAGATCGCCGAGCTGGTCAAGGACAAAAAGATCGACGGCATCAGCGAATTGCGCGATGAGTCGGACAAGGATGGCCTGCGCATCGTGATCGAGGTCAAGCGCAACGAGTCCGGCGAAGTCCTGCTCAACAACCTCTACGCCCAGACCCAGCTGCAGACCGTGTTCGGTATCAACATGGTGGCGCTGGTGGATGGCCAACCGAAGCTGTTGAACCTCAAGCAACTGCTCGAAGCCTTCGTCCGTCACCGCCGTGAAGTGGTGACCCGTCGGACCGTGTACCTGCTGCGCAAGGCGCGCGAGCGGGGGCATATTCTCGAAGGTCTGGCGATGGCCATCGCCAACATCGACCCGGTGATCGAGTTGATCAAAGCCTCGCCGTCACCGGCCGAAGCGAAAGAAGGGCTGATGGCCCGGGGTTGGGATATCAGTCAGATGTCCGCCTTCCTGGAACGGGCGGGCGACGACGCCTGCAAGCCGGAAGATCTGGGCAAAGAATTTGGCGTGCACGACGGCGCCTATTACCTGTCGGCCGCCCAGGCGCAAGCGATTCTGGATCTGCGCCTGCACCGCCTGACCGGCATGGAGCACGACAAGCTGCTGTCCGAATACGAAGAGAAGCTCGAGCAGATCGCCGGCTTCCTGGATATTCTGAACCGTCCCGAGCGTCTGCTGGAAGTCATCCGCGAAGAGCTTGAGCAGGTGATGACCGATTACGGCGACGACCGTCTGACCGAAATTACCGCCTCTACGTTGGATCTGACCACCGAAGACCTGATTGCCGAGGAAAACCGGGTGGTGACCATTTCCCATAATGGTTATGCCAAAACCCAGCCGCTGGACGATTACCAATCCCAGCGTCGAGGTGGTATGGGCAAATCGGCCACGGCGGTGAAGGATGAGGACTTTGTTGAACACCTGCTGATCGCCAGCACCCACGACACCATTTTGTGTTTCACCAATGCCGGTAAAGTCTACTGGCTCAAGGTGTACATGATTCCGGTGGCAGGGCGTCAGTCCCGTGGGCGTCCGGTGGTGAACCTGTTGCCGCTGGAAAGTGACGAGCGGATCACCTCGATTCTGCCCGTCAAGAATTACGACGCGGATCATTTCATCTTCATGGCCACCCGTCGCGGTACGGTCAAGAAAACGCCGCTGGATCAGTTCTCCCGTCAGCGCAGCGTCGGCCTGAAAGCCATCGAGCTGGATGAAGGTGATTCGCTGGCGTTTACCGCCATTACCAATGGTGACTGCGATGTGATGCTGTTCTCCAGTAGCGGTAAAACTGTGCGCTTCAAAGAGTCCACCGTACGCTCCATGGGCCGTGTGTCACGTGGTGTGCGCGGTATTCGTATGGACGACGAGTATCAGGTGGTTGGCATGGTGATTCCGCAGGAGGGCGGTAAAGTGCTGACGGTCAGTGAACACGGCTATGGTAAGCGCACCCCGGTGGAAGAGTTCCCCACCAAAGGGCGCGGTGCCCAGGGCGTGATCGGCATGCAGACCACCGATCGTAACGGCTCGGTAGTGGGCGCCGTGCAGGTGCTCGACGGCGAAGAGATCATGATGATCACCGACATGGGCACGCTGGTGCGCACGCGAGTGGACGAAGTTTCGGTATTGAGCCGAAACACCCAGGGTGTCCGTCTGATTCGCCTGAAAGAAGGTGAGCACGTCAAAGGCGTGGAGCGCATCGAAGAAGACGAAGAAAGCGGCGAGTCCCTGGTAGAGGACGACGCCGAAAACTGATGCACCTGTCACGGTACGTGTAGGGCGGGTAAGGCCAAAGGCCGCACCCGCCGTCACCCCAGCGTCCAAGCGACAATGCACAAACACGACGACAGGCACCCAACGGGTGCCTTCTCAATGGTAAACGATGCTTCTATGAACGAATCTGAACAACTGAAGGTGCTGCGCGATCGCATTGATTCGATCGACGATCAGATCGGCAAACTGATTTCCGAGCGGGCTCAGTGCGCCCAAGATGTGGCGGAAGTCAAAAAGAGCGCAAACCCGGAAGAGGCGGCGAAAAGTTTTTATCGCCCCGAGCGTGAAGCCCAGGTGCTGCGCAAAGCCATGGAGCGCAATCAGGGGCCTTTGAGCAACGAGGAAATGGCGCGCCTGTTTCGGGAAATCATGTCCGCCTGCCTGGCGTTGGAGCAGCCGATCAAAGTGGCGTTTCTGGGGCCCGAGGGCACCTTTACCCAGCAGGCAGCGCTCAAGCATTTCGGTCACTCCGCCATTGCCATGCCGTTCTCGGCCATTGATGAAGTGTTCCGTGAAGTGGAAGCCGGCGCGGTCAATTACGGCGTGGTGCCGGTGGAGAACTCCACCGAGGGTGTGGTCAATCACACCCTGGATAATTTCATGACCTCCAACCTGAAAATTTGTGGGGAAGTGGAGCTGCGGATTCATCAGAATCTGTTGATATCCGATGTCACTCACGTGAAAAACATCAGCCGTATTTACTCCCACTCCCAGTCGCTAGCCCAGTGCCGCAAATGGCTGGATGCGCATTACCCGAACGCCGAACGCATTGCGGTCAGCAGCAACGCGGAAGCGGCCAAGCGTCTGAAAGGAGAGTGGAATGCCGCCGCCATTGCGGGCAGCATGGCCGCCGAGCTGTACGGCCTGAAAGTGTTGGCCGAGAAAATCGAAGACGAGCCGGACAACTCCACCCGTTTCCTGATTATCGGGACCGAATCGGTACCGGCCAGCGGCGATGACAAAACCTCCCTGGTGGTGGCCATGCGCAATGAGCCGGGCGCACTGCACAACCTGCTCGAGCCGTTCCACCGCCACCATATCGATCTGACTCGGGTGGAATCCCGCCCGGCGCGAACCGGTGCCTGGACCTACGTATTCTTCATCGACTTCAGTGGTCACGCCCAGGACGCGGAGGTGAGCAAGGTGCTCAACGAAGTGTCGTCGCGGGCGGCGGACCTGAAGTTGCTCGGTTCCTACCCGAAAGCGGTTCTTTAAGGGCGGTCATGGCGGTCACTTCTGAGGGACACACAGCGACTGATCCGACGCCGGTCATCGGCAAACTGGTGGTGGTCGGTCTGGGATTGATCGGCGGCAGTCTTGCCATGGGATTGCGCCAGCGACACGCCTGTCGAGAGGCCATCGGGGTGGTTCGCCGCCCGGACGCGGGCCGCAAAGCCATTGAGCTGGGCGTAGTGGATCGGGTGGTAGATGATCTCAGTGCTGTCGCACCCGAATTGGGCGAGGGCGATGTCATTTTTATCGCCGTGCCGACCCTGGCGGTAGAATCGGTACTGGCCGCCATTCGCGATCAGGTATCGCCGGCGGTGACCATTACCGATGGCGCCAGTGTCAAAGGCAGTGTGCGCTCCGCCGCAGAATCGGTTTACGGGCAAAGCCCCGCCCAACTGGTGCTCGGCCATCCCATTGCTGGCTCCGAGCGCAGCGGCGTGACCGCATCCAACCCGGATCTGTATGAAAACCACCGCGTCATCCTGACGCCGCTGCCCGAGACCGGCGCCGTGCATCTGGAGCGGGTACGGGCCCTGTGGCAGGCCGTCGGTGCCGAAGTGCTGGATATGTCCGTCGAAGAGCACGACCAGGTGCTCGGCGCCACCAGCCATTTACCTCATGCCATCGCCTACTCACTGGTTGATACCCTGGCAGAGGATATCGGTAACCCGAATATCTTCCGCTATGCCGCCGGCGGTTTTCGGGACTTTACCCGCATCGCTTCCAGTGACCCGGTGATGTGGCACGACATCATGAAAGCGAACCGGGGCGCGGTTCTGGATTCGCTGGATCTGTTTATCGACAACCTGACCCGGTTGCGCGCGGCCATCGACCGTGAAGACAGCGAGTATCTGCTGGGCGTCTTCACCCGAGCCAAAGCCGCCCGGGACCATTTCACCAATATTCTGGCCAAGAGAGCGTTCATACCAGCCATGACCACAGGAAAAATAGATTACCTATTGCAACCCGGCGGCGCCGTGACCGGTACCATTCGGGTGCCGGGCGACAAGTCGATTTCCCACCGTTCGATCATGCTCGGCTCGCTGGCCGATGGCGTGACCGAAGTGGAAGGCTTCCTGGAAGGGGAGGATGCTCTGGCGACGCTACAGGCGTTTCGCGATATGGGTGTGGTGATTGAAGGGCCGAGCGAAGGTCGGGTCAAAATCCACGGCGTGGGCCTGCATGGCCTGAAAGCGCCCAAGAAGCCGCTGTATATCGGTAACTCCGGCACCACCATTCGCCTGATGTCGGGCATTCTCGCCGGGCAGGCGTTTGACAGCGAAATCAGTGGCGATGAATCTCTGGCCAAGCGGCCTATGGATCGCGTTGCCAACCCGCTGCGTGAGATGGGGGCCGTGGTTGATACCGCTGAAGGCGGTCGTCCGCCGCTCAAGATCAAGGGTGGGCAGGCGTTGAAAGGTATTGATTACGAACTGCCCATGGCCAGCGCTCAGGTGAAATCCTGCGTTCTGCTGGCCGGGCTGTACGCCCAGGGCACCACCCGGGTAACCGAACCGGCGCCGACTCGTGATCACACCGAGCGCATGTTGACCGGTTTCGGCTACGAGGTGAAAAAAGACGGCGCGGTGGCTGAGCTCACCGGCGGCGGTCATCTCACCGCCACCAAAATTGAAGTACCGGCGGACATTTCTTCGGCCACCTTTTTCATGGTGGCGGCGAGCATTGCTCCCGGGTCCGACCTGACGCTGACCCACGTCGGCATCAACCCCACGCGGGTGGGCGTGATCAATATTCTGAAGGCCATGGGGGCGGACCTGACCTTGAGCAACGAGCGCATCGTCGGCGGTGAGCCCGTAGCCGATATCCGCGTTCGCTATGCGCCGCTGAAAGGTATCCACATTCCGGAAGATCAGGTGCCGCTGGCGATTGATGAGTTTCCGGCGCTGTTTATCGCCGCCGCCTGTGCGGAGGGTGAGACGGTATTGACCGGCGCGGAAGAGCTGCGGGTGAAAGAGAGCGACCGCATCCAGGCGATGGCGGACGGTCTGACCACCTTCGGTATCGATGCCAAACCCACCCCCGATGGCATTGTGATTCAGGGCGGCACCATGGGCGGCGGTGAGGTGGAGACCCACCACGACCACCGCATTGCGATGTCTTTTGCCATCGCGGCGCTGCGGGCCACCCAGCCAATCCGGGTCAAGGACGCTACCAATGTGGCCACCTCATTCCCGACCTTCGTGGAACTGGCCAAACAGACCGGAATATCCTTAGAAGTAATCGATCATTAAAGGAGGGGGCGCATTACTCTATAATGCGCCTTACTTCGAATCCCAGTCACCCAAGGGCGGGTGAGTCTCCTGCTTGTCCCGCCCCCAAACAGTGTTGAGCGGAATGTCAGACAAATACAATCTTACCCACCTGAAACAACTGGAAGCGGAAAGCATCCATATCATTCGCGAAGTGGCGGCGGAGTTTGATAACCCCGTGATGCTGTACTCCATCGGCAAGGACTCGGCGGTCATGATGCACTTGGCCCAGAAGGCGTTCTACCCGGGCAAGCCGCCGTTCCCGCTGATGCACGTCGACACTACCTGGAAGTTCAAGGAAATGATCGAGTTCCGCGAAAAGCGCGTGAAGGAACTCGGTTGGGATCTGATTGTGCACATCAACGAGGAAGGGGTGAAGATGGGCGTGGGCCCCTTTACTCACGGCAGCGCCAAGCACACCGACATCATGAAAACCCAGTCGCTCAAGCAGGCGCTGGACAAGTACAAGTTTGATGCCGCCTTTGGCGGCGCCCGTCGCGATGAAGAAAAGTCCCGGGCAAAAGAGCGCGTTTACTCCTTCCGCGACAAGCACCATCGCTGGGATCCCAAGAACCAGCGTCCGGAGTTGTGGAACATCTACAACGGTCGGGTGGACAAGGGCGAGAGCATTCGCGTGTTTCCGCTGTCGAACTGGACCGAGCTGGACATCTGGCAGTACATCCACCTTGAGAACATACCGCTGGTGCCCCTGTATTTCGCAGCCAAGCGTCCGGTGGTCGAACGTGACGGCACCTGGATCATGGTGGACGATGAACGCATGCCGTTGGAGCCGGGCGAAGAGCCGGAAATGAAAATGGTGCGCTTCCGCACCCTGGGTTGCTACCCCCTGACCGGCGCGGTGGAATCCGAAGCGACCACGCTACCGGAAATCATTCAGGAAATGCTGCTGACCAAGACCTCCGAGCGCCAGGGCCGCGTGATCGATCACGACAGCTCCGGCTCCATGGAAAAGAAAAAGCAGGAAGGGTACTTCTAGGCTGGGTTACGGCGGATGCGGCCTTCGGCCTCCGAAGCGTCGGACCGATCCGCCCTACGTTGGGCTGCGGGGTTGCGGCCTTCAGTTTTGTCCGTCCTAAGGAGGTTGCGTAGGGCGGATAAGCGAAGCGCATCCGCCGTTACCGTACGTAAAATCTTCGCCGTAGCCCAACTGGACGGCCCCGAAAAAACGAATTCAAGACCAAGGTAACTGAACACCATGAGTCACCAAAGCGAATTGATCGAAACTGATATCGACGCCTATCTCGAACAGCACGAAAACAAAGAGCTGTTGCGTTTTCTCACCTGCGGTAGCGTCGACGACGGCAAAAGCACCCTGATTGGCCGCCTGCTGCACGACTCCAAAATGATCTACGAAGATCAGCTGGAATCCATCAGCTCGGACAGCAGCAAGTACGGCACCACCGGTGAGAAAGTGGACCTGGCACTGCTGGTGGACGGCCTGCAGGCCGAACGCGAACAGGGCATCACAATTGATGTTGCCTACCGCTATTTCTCCACCGCCAAACGTAAATTCATCATCGCCGACACCCCGGGGCACGAACAGTACACCCGGAACATGGCCACCGGTGCCTCCACCTGTGACCTGGCGGTGATTCTGATCGACGCGCGCCACGGTGTCATGACCCAGACCCGTCGCCACAGCTACATTGCGTCGCTCCTGGGCATCAAACACATCGTGGTGGCCGTGAACAAGATGGATCTCGAAGGCTTCAGCGAAGAGGTCTACAACCACATCAAATCGGATTACCTCAACTTTGCCGAAAAGTTGGGAATGACCGACGTTCAGTTTGTGCCCATGTCCGCCCTCGAGGGCGACAATGTGGTCAATCGCAGCGAACGTTGCGACTGGTACACCGGCCCGACATTGATGGAAATCCTGGAAAACGCGCCAGTCATGGCCGAGCGCAACTTCGAGGACTTCCGCTTCCCGGTCCAGTACGTGAATCGTCCCCACCTGAACTTCCGCGGTTTCTGCGGCACCATCGTTTCAGGAATCGTGAAGGTGGGTGATGAAGTCAAAGTGTTGCCGTCGGGCAAGAAGAGCAAGATCAAATCCATTGTCACTTTCGATGGTGATTTGCAGGAAGCCTTTGTCGGGCAGGCCGTGACCATCACCCTGGAAGACGAGATCGATGTCAGCCGTGGCGATATGATTGTCCACTCGGCGGACAAGGTGGAGCAGACCAATCACCTCAAGGCACACCTGGTCTGGATGAACGAAGACGCGGGCGAGCCGGGCAAAGAGTATCTGTTCAAATTTGCCAGCAAACTGGTCTCGGGGCATATCGATAACCTGGAATACCGGGTCGATGTGAACACTCAGGAGCACAAGCCGGCGGACAAGCTGCAATTAAACGACATTGCTGTATCCGAGCTGTCTTTCAGTCAGCCGGTGGTCGTGGATGCCTATCCGAATCATCGGATGAGCGGCTCGTTCATCGTGATTGACCGACTGACCAACCTCACCGTCGGTGCCGGCATGGTCATCGAAGGCCTGCGCCGCACCAAAACCAGCCACCACCAGTTCAGCGAATTCGAACTGGAGCTGAACGCCCTGGTCCGCAAGCACTTCCCTCACTGGGATGCCAAGGATTTGAGTAAATTGTAGGAATTCGTTACTTCGAACAGGGGTGCTGCGACAGGGTGTATTGTTGCGAGACACGCCGTGAACCCATCCATGGGGGCTCATCACCCGCCGTCCAGGCGGGTGACGGTCTCGCAACAATACACCCTGTCTCCGCAGTGCCAGATTCACGTTTCGGGAAATAGCACCTACAAGATGTTTACGGAGCAGAAGAGTGTTTCGTAGGGTGGATAAAGGGCGCAGCCCTGTCATCCACCATTTTACAGTTGCCGTTATAGTCCCGTAGGTCGGATTAGCGCGTAGCGCGTAATCCGACATCTTTTGCCAAAGTCAACGTCGGATTACGCTCCGCTAATCCGACCTACGCAATTATTTCCCGAAACGTGAATCTGGCACAGCGGAGGCTGGGTGTACGGTTGTGAGACCGTAAGCGGAGGGA
>NZ_DFTP01000025.1:7199-7617 GCF_002381585.1 Marinimicrobium sp. UBA4209 | reverse complement strand
GTCTCACAACCGTACACCCAGCCGTAGCTTTAGCTACGAAGCCCATCAACACCCAAAATCCAATCACACCCATAGTGTGATCCCGATCAAATCTCAGAATTTTGTCGGCAATTTCCTACAAAACGCCGCGCACATTTCCCCTACGCGCCATGCTCCTCGCTGAATAATCTGGCTCCCACGTCGTCGGACGACGTTTACTGTTTACTCAACAAACCAAGCAAAAGGAGTTCATCATGAAACTGATCTCATCCTTCCTGTGTTCCATCGCCCTGCTGTTCAGCGTTGCGGCTTATGCTGCACCCGAGGCGCCCGTCAACATCAATACCGCCGATGTGGAAACCCTAGCGCAGCTCGATGGCATCGGCCCCAAAAAAGCCGAGGCCATCGTCGCCTGGCGCGACGCCAACGGCGAGTTTGT
>NZ_DFTP01000025.1:6702-7124 GCF_002381585.1 Marinimicrobium sp. UBA4209 | reverse complement strand
AGCCTGGACCAGTTGGTGGAAGTGCGGGGCATTGGCGAAGCGACCATTGAGTCCAATCGCGACCATATGACCCTGAACTGACCACGGGATGACCTGCGACGGTCACCCAGGCACCTCCCTCAGCAACGATTAGACGCTGCAATTTGATGCCAAATTTGCTTTAATGGCAGCCCGGATTCACTGAATTCGGGCTTTTTTTGTGCATAGGGGGAAAACATGCCCAATCCCGAGGCTCCACGCATTGTCGTTGCCATGGATTACGACAACGCTGACGACTGCCTGACCATGGCGCGTCGGCTCTCACCGGAGAACTGTCGGCTCAAGGTCGGCAAGGAACTTTTTACCCGTAGCGGTCCCGCCGTGATCGAGCAACTCCAGGGGCTCGGGTTCGATATTTTTCTGGATCTGAAATTCCACGACAT
>NZ_DFTP01000025.1:1080-6669 GCF_002381585.1 Marinimicrobium sp. UBA4209 | reverse complement strand
GTGCGTGCGGCGGCCGACCTCGGCGTATGGATGGTCAATGTTCACGCCAGTGGTGGAGAGCGCATGATGAGCGCCGCCCGCGAGGCTCTGGACAAAGTCTCCGGTCGCCGCCCCCTGCTGATTGGGGTCACGGTACTGACCAGCATGACCGAAGCGGATCTGCGCTCTACCGGCGTCGCCCGGACTCCGATGGAACAGGTCCTGCATCTCGCGGACCTGAGTCATAAAAGTGGTCTGGATGGTGTGGTATGCTCGGCTCAGGAAGCTCGGGCATTAAGCGAGCGGCATGGTCCGGATTTTTGTCTGGTCACCCCCGGCATTCGTCCCGCCGACAGTGCGGCGGATGATCAGCGTCGGACCCTGACGCCGCAGGAAGCCATTGCCGCCGGGAGCCATTACCTGGTGATTGGTCGACCGATTACCCGGGCCGCCGATCCCATTGCCCGCTGTCGGGAGATCGCCCAGAGCATTGCCCCCTGAGGCACGGCTCGAGCGCGCCGCCCCGAGCTTTGAGATCCGGGTCGGCGAGTAACCCCAAATCTGAATGTTCAAGACCGCTAAGGAACCCCTGTGACCGAAAACAGTCCCATCCCGGTAATTGCGATTGACGGCCCCAGTGGGGCGGGCAAGGGCACGCTGAGTCGGCTGGTGGCCAATCGTCTCGGGTATCATCTGCTCGACAGTGGTGCCCTCTACCGGCTGACCGCGCTGGCCGCCATGAACGCCGGCGCTGACCTGGATAATCCCGATGCGGTGGCCGCGGTGGCCCGGCATCTGGCGGTGCGGTTTGACGCGGCCGGTGAGGACACGCGCATTTTGCTGCAAGAGCAGGATGTGTCCCGGGAAATTCGTACCGAGGCCGTCAGCATGAACGCCTCTCGGGTGGCGGCTTATCCGCCGGTCCGAGAGGCTCTGTTGCAGCGCCAGCGGGACTTCCGGCAGGCACCGGGCCTGGTCGCCGACGGGCGCGATATGGGAACCACCGTATTTCCCGATGCTGGCGTCAAAATCTTCTTGACCGCCAGTCCAGAGGCGCGTGCCGAACGCCGCTACTTGCAGTTATTGGAAAAAGGCGAGAAAGTGGATATGGACGCCTTGGTGGCGGATATCCGCGAGCGGGACAAGCGGGACAGCGAACGCGCCGTGTCACCCCTTAAGCCCGCCGATGACGCCCACCTGGTGGACAGTACCGAGCTGACCATCGAGCAGGTGCTCGAGAGAATTTTAAGCTATACCCGCTAGCCGGGTGGGGCTGGCACCCATGGGGTGCCGGAGCAACGATGACAAATAACACAAACCGGACGGAACGAAGATGAAACTGACCTGTTTTAAAGCCTACGATATTCGCGGCAAGTTGGGTGAAGAACTCAATGAAGACATCGTCTACCGCATCGGCCGCGCCTTTGCGGAATACCTCAAGCCCAAAACCGTCGTGGTGGGTGGCGACGTGCGAGAGACCAGTGAGTCCTTGAAGCTTGCCTGCGCCCGCGGCCTGCAGGACGGCGGTGCGGACGTGATCGATATCGGTCTGTGCGGCACTGAAGAGATCTACTTCGCTACCAGCCATCTGAAAACCGATGGCGGCATCGTGATCACCGCCAGTCACAACCCGATTGACTATAACGGCATGAAGATGGTGCGTGAGGGTTCTCGTCCCATCAGTGGTGATACCGGGCTGAACGATATTCAGGCCATGGCCGAAGCCAATGATTTCCCGGCCGTGGACGAATCTAAGAGAGGTGCCTACCGAAAGGGTTCAGTGCTGGAGGACTACATCCAGCACCTGCTGAGCTACGTCGATAAGGACAAACTCAAGCCCATGAAGCTTGTGGTCAACGCCGGTAACGGGGCCGCAGGCCACGTCATCGATGCGATCGAACCGCACCTGCCCATGATCGAATTTATCAAGGTCCACCACGAGCCGGACCCGACCTTCCCAAACGGTATTCCTAACCCGCTGCTGCGTGAAAATCGGGCCTCCACCAGCGAGGCGGTGATCAAGCACGGCGCGGACATGGGCATTGCCTGGGACGGCGACTTCGATCGCTGCTTCCTGTTCGATGAGAAGGGCGAGTTCACCGAGGGTTACTACATCGTCGGCCTGTTGGCCGAAGCCTTCCTGCTCAAGGTGCCGGGCAGTAAGATCATTCATGACCCACGCCTGACCTGGAACACCATCGACATCTGCGAAAAGCACGGCGGCACCGCCATTCAATCCAAAACCGGCCACTCCTTCATCAAGGAGCGGATGCGCAGCGAAGATGCCATCTACGGCGGTGAAATGAGCGCCCACCACTACTTCCGTGACTTCGCCTACTGTGACAGCGGAATGATCCCCTGGCTGCTGGTAGCGGAGCTGATCGGTCGCAAGGGCCAGCCCCTGTCCGAGTTGCTACAGGATTGCATCGATCGCTTCCCGTCCCCGGGCGAAATCAACAGCAAAGTGGACGATGCCGCCGCAGCCATTGACCGGGTATTCGAGCACTACAAGGACCAGGCCAAAGCCATCGACCGTGCCGACGGTATCACCATGGAATTTGACGACTGGCGCTTCAACCTGCGCATGTCCAACACCGAGCCGGTGGTACGCCTGAACGCCGAGAGCCGCGGCGACAAGAAACTGGTACAGGAAAAAACCGACGAAGTGTTGGCGCTGCTGAATCAGTAAGTTACGAGTGAAAGGGTGGGGTTCCCTCTGAGGGCGCGGTGTCGGGTGAACTCTTTTCAAACCCTCTCTTCAGGGAAGAAGAGAGGGAGCTACAGGGATGTATTTATCGCGTTTTGAAAAGGGTTCACCCGATGCCGCGACCGGACAACTCTAACCCTCCACTCTAAAAATCAACCGGACACAACACTCTGGGAACGACCCCCAACACTCAAGGAGACCACACATGCAGATCAAAAAAGCCGTCATCCCCGTCGCCGGTCTGGGCACCCGTATGCTGCCCGCCACCAAAGCCATCCCCAAAGAGATGCTGCCCGTGGTCGACCGGCCCCTCATCCAATACGTAATTGAGGAAGCGGCAGCGGCCGGCATCAAGGAAATCGTCCTGGTCACTCACGCCAGTAAAAACTCCATCGAAAACCACTTCGATACCAGCTTCGAGCTGGAAGCCCAGCTCGAAGCGCGTCTCAAGCGCTCACTGCTGGAAGAAGTCCGGTCCATCACGCCGCCGGGACTGACGGTCATCTCCGTGCGTCAGGCCGAAGCCAAAGGCCTGGGCCACGCCATTTTGTG
The DNA here is from genome assembly GCF_002381585.1 of Marinimicrobium sp. UBA4209. NCBI lineage: Bacteria > Pseudomonadati > Pseudomonadota > Gammaproteobacteria > Cellvibrionales > Cellvibrionaceae > Marinimicrobium > Marinimicrobium sp. UBA4209. Next base: position 3,431 of record NZ_DFTP01000025.1, on the reverse strand, counting down.
CGCCCGCCCGGTGGTGGGAGAAGAGCCTTTTGCGGTAATGCTGCCCGACGTGCTGATCGACAAGCACCACTGCAACCTACGCAAAGACAATCTGGCGGCCATGACTCGCCGCTTTGACGAAACCGGCAGCAGCCAGATTCTGGTGGAAGAGGTGCCCTGGGAGCAGGTGCACAAATACGGCGTGGTCGACTGCGACGGTGCCCAAGTGGAAGAGGGCGAGTGCGCCGCCGTTAAAGGCATGGTGGAAAAACCCGAGCGCGACGCGGCTCCGTCCAACATGGCTATTGTCGGGCGCTACGTCCTGTCCAAGTCCACCTGGGATCTGCTGGCCAAAACCCAACCGGGCGCCGGTGGTGAAATCCAGCTGACCGACTCGCTGGACGCCCTGGTGACTGACGAGACCGTCGAAGCCTATCGCCTGGCCGGCAAGAGTCACGACTGCGGCTCCAAGCTGGGCTACATGATGGCGAACATCGAATACGGCGTGCGTCACCACGAAATTGGCGCACAGTTCGATGAATTTCTCAAAAGCCGGCAGGGCTGATCGATGATTGTTCCCGTTATCCTGGCGGGCGGCTCCGGGTCACGCTTGTGGCCGCTGTCGCGCAAACACTACCCGAAACAGCTGCTCAAGCTGTTTGGTGAAACCACCATGTTACAGCAGACTCTGCTGCGTCTGGACGGGGTGCCCGACTTGGGTGACCCGATTGTGGTGTGCAATGAAGAGCACCGCTTCATGGTGGCCGAGCAGCTCCAGGAAATCGGTCAGAGCCGCGCGTCGATCCTGCTTGAGCCGCTGGCGCGTAATACCGCGCCAGCCTTGGCGTTGGCGGCGGTTAAAGCGCTGACCCAGGAGGATGATCCGACGTTGCTCGTGCTTGCCGCTGACCATATGATCCAGGGGATTGAGGCCTTTCAGAAGGCTATCGCCCAGGCGGCCGACGCGGCAGACAGTGACAAACTGGTGACCTTTGGCATCCAGCCAACCCGCCCCGAAACCGGCTACGGTTATATCAAAACCCGCCGGGAAGGGCAGGGTAGCCATCCCGTCGAGCGGTTCGTGGAAAAGCCGGACCTGGCCACCGCTGAGCAGTATCTCGCTGAGGGCGATTATTACTGGAACAGCGGCATGTTCGTGTTCCGTGCCAGTGCATTCTTGTCCGAGCTGGAGCGCTGCTCCCCGGAGGTACTCAGTGCCGCCCAACGGGCCTACGACAGAGCCAGCACAGACCTGGATTTTGTTCGCATCGACCGGGACGCCTTTGCCGAGGCGCCGGATATCTCCATTGATTATGCGGTCATGGAGAAAAGCCAGGCGGTGGTTTGCGTCCCGCTGGATGCGGGCTGGAGCGATGTGGGTTGCTGGCAGTCCTTTTGGGAGCTGTCCGAGAAAGACGCCAATGGCAACAGCTTTGTGGGCGATGCCATTGATGTGGATTCACACGACACGCTGGTCTTCACTCAAGACAAGCTGGTGGCGACCATCGGCGTCAATAACCTGATGATCATCAATACCCCGGACGCGGTTCTGGTGGCAGACAAGAGTCAGGCTCAGCAGGTGAAGAAGGTGATTGCCCGGATCGAGCAGGGTAACCGCACCGAGCATCTCCAGCACCGGGAGGTCTATCGTCCCTGGGGTTGCTACGATTCGGTAGATCAGGGCACCCGCTACCAGGTAAAGCGCATTCGGGTAAAACCCGGCGCCAGCCTGTCCTTACAGATGCATTATCACCGCGCCGAGCACTGGGTGGTAGTCAAGGGCACCGCTCAGGTGGAATTGGACGACCAGACGCTGCTGCTGTCCGAGAATGAGTCGACCTATATACCGGTCGGCACCCGCCACCGCTTGAGCAACCCGGGCAAAATCCCCCTTGAAATCATCGAAGTCCAGTCCGGCCCCTATCTGGGCGAAGATGACATCCAGCGCTTCGACGACAATTACGGGCGGACTTAATAGAAGGGGTGTAGAAGCATCTCGTAGAACATTCGGGTGCTTTGTCGTGTAGTGCTCCGGTTGGGTATACCGTTGCGAGACACGCCATGAATACATCCCTGTAGGCTCTGCACCCGCCGGCCCCCTTCGCGCTCCCGGCGCTTCGGGACACTTCCCACATCCATGTGGGGCGTCCAAGGCGGGTGACGGTCTCGCAACGGTATACCCAACCTCCGCGCTGCCAGCGTAACGTTCCGGGAACTAGCACCTTTTCTTTTTTTACCCCGGGAAACGGCGGATGCGCTTCGCTTATCCGCCCTACGCCACCTCCGTGCTGTGCGTAGGGCGGATAAGGGCAACGCCCGCATCCGCCGTTACTGATAGGTTGAATATGGCACTGAGGGCTGAGAAGGGGAAC
>NZ_DFTP01000025.1:418-977 GCF_002381585.1 Marinimicrobium sp. UBA4209 | reverse complement strand
TGGGAGGGTGTTCCCCTTCTTGGCCCGGACTCGCCCCTCCATCGAATTCGAGTATTAAGGTAAAAAGGCTCGAATGAGTCCCTATCCTTGCCAATTGCCTTTCAATCTGCTAGCCTGCCGCGCTTGCTAGAGCGTGTATCCAGACCAATGTGTACAGACCCTGGCATGGGCAGCCCGGCTGGCGCCAGCTTTGAAAGCCGGATCCTGTCTCTTTCATAAACTGACCCGTACCACTGGCAGTACGGTAAACCCGTGACACCGCACCACAGACAAGCGGATCGATCGGGTACTAAAAGGTAGCATGAATGTCCATGAGCGAAAGTTTTGCTGAACTGTTTGAAGAGAGCCTGAAATCCGTCGATATGCAGCCGGGTACCATCGTGACCGGTGTTGTCATCGACGTCGACAAAGACTGGGTAACGGTACACGCCGGCCTCAAGTCTGAAGGCGTAATCCCGGCCAGCCAATTCCTGAACGAAGACGGCGAGCTGGAACTGCAAATCGGCGACGAAGTACAGGTCGCACTGGAAACCGTAGAAGACGGTTTCGGTGAAACCCG
>NZ_DFTP01000025.1:0-151 GCF_002381585.1 Marinimicrobium sp. UBA4209 | reverse complement strand
TCAAGGTCATCAAGCTGGACCAGCGTCGCAACAACGTTGTGGTGTCTCGTCGTGCCGTTCTGGAGCAAGCCAACTCCGAAGAGCGCGAAGAGCTGCTGGCTACCCTGCAAGAGGGTATGACCATCAAAGGTATCGTCAAGAACCTGACCGA
>NZ_DFTP01000098.1:0-35279 GCF_002381585.1 Marinimicrobium sp. UBA4209 | reverse complement strand
GGATAAGCGCGAAGCGCGCATCCGCCGTAACCAGAACCAAACAAGGGCACCCATGCAGTGCCAAAAAACGCCTGTCTGCGGCGAAGATTACAGAAAATCCAGATCCGGATTATCCTTCATGATTTCCTTCAGCTCGTCCGACTCTGACGCCTTCTGCTCCAGCACCTCCCGGACGAATTTCAGATACACCGTATAGATCACCGGATCCTGACCGTCCTCATGATCGACCAGGAAAAAGGGTGCCCGGTCGACCTGGTACTGGCGGGCCAGTTGCATCCCCGGGCTGTTCGGGTCGCGTTCATCCGCCACCAGAATGTCGTCGATGCGACTCATATGGCCGCTTTCTTTCAGCTTCTGCAGGACGTCCGCGCACTTCGCGCAGGGCGAGCCGTCTTTGAGTATCTTTTTTACCAGCGTGATGGTCATAAGCTTACCTCGTGGCGTTCTCGGAGCATTGTCTCGCCCGGCCTGCTATCACGTCACGACTTGACGTTATCAGCGTGCAACCCGCATTCTTTCTTGGTTGATTCTTCCCACCACCAGCGGCCTTCCCGCTCGTGCTGGCCCGGACCAATCGGGCGTGTGCAGGGTTCGCAACCGATGGAGACATAACCCTTGTCGTGCAGCTCGTTGTAGGGAATCTCCATAGCCCGAATATAGTCCCAAACCTGCTGGGAACTCCAGTTGGCCAGGGGATTGAATTTCACCAGCCGATCGCCGGGGCGGGCAAACAGCTTATCGTCCTGAATGACCGGAATGCCGTTGCGGGTGCCCGGGCTCTGGTCTTTGCGCTGCCCGGTAACCCAGGCGTCGACTTCCAGCAGCTTCTTGCGAAGCGGGCCGATTTTGCGGATGCCGCAGCACTCCTGATGGCCATCCTGGTAGAAACTGAACAGGCCTTTTTTGCGCACCAGCTCGCGAACGGCCTCTCCGTCGGGTGAAAGGACATCGATATCGACCTTGTAGTGCTCACGCACCCGCTCAATAAAGCGGTACGTCTCGGCGTGCAGGCGTCCGGTATCCAGCACGAATACCTTGATGTCCGGACGTATCTGGTGGGCCATGTGCACCAGAACGACGTCCTCGGCACCACTGAAAGAGACGACGATGTTGTCGAACTCGCTCAGGGCGAATTCCAGGATTTTCTGGGGCGAGGCCTGTTGCAGTTCGGCGTCCAGATCGACGGTATTGAGTAGTTCGCTCGACATTGATAATTCCATGGCTGGGGTTGGCTGATCACGGCGGAGAAGAATACCAGAGGCCGAAATAACTTCCTAATACCCAGTCTTTATGAGGTTATTCCATCACTGTCTGCCCCTATGTGTCCGATGGAGTGCTCCGTGGAACATTGGGCAAAGTTTCATCAATTTGGCGACGTAATGCACAGCATCTAGTGGTTTTGTTGGGTGAAAACCCCACATATCGAATAAAAAATCAACAAAATGGTCATAAAGTAACGATGGAAAAATAACTTTTGTGCTAATTATTCGTGGATTGATATGCTTTCTGGATCTATGTTCCACGTGAAAACCCCGGAGTCACAATACGCGCAGGAGGAGGGGAAGCAAGTTGCGTTTCGGCAGGCAAACCGGTAAATTTGCCCGCATTTTCCGGGCTCTGTCCGGGCGACTGTCAATACACTGCGGGGGTAATTGTGGAAATAGCCTGTCTCGACCTCGAAGGGGTTCTGGTTCCGGAAATCTGGATTGAGTTTGCCAAGGTTACGGGGATTGAAGAGCTGAAAGCGACCACCCGGGATATTCCGGATTACGATGTGCTGATGAAGCAACGCCTGCGCATTCTGGAGGAAAATGGCCTGGGATTGAATGAAATCCAGGAGGTCATTGCCAAGTTGAAGCCGCTGGATGGTGCTCCCGAGTTTGTGGACTGGTTGCGCGAGCGCTTTCAGGTCATCATTCTTTCCGATACCTTTTACGAGTTCTCCCAGCCGCTGATGCGCCAGCTCGGTTTCCCCACGCTGCTGTGTCACCGCCTTCAGGTGAATGAGGATGGCAAGGTGGCGGATTACACGCTGCGCCAGAGAGATCCGAAGCGCCAATCCGTGCTGGCGCTGAAAACGCTGTATTACCGGGTGATAGCGGCGGGCGACTCTTACAATGACACTACCATGTTGGGTGAGGCGGATGCCGGCATTCTGTTCCATGCACCGCAGAACGTCATTGACGAGTTCCCCCAGTTCCCGGCGGTGCACAATTACGAAGACCTGAAGAAGGCCTTTATTGCGGCCAGTAATCGGGATTTGGCGCTGTAGGGCGTTTTTGTGGTGTCAGCGTGAAGGTGGCTTGGCGGCGGATGCGCTTTTAATCGCTGCGCTCGGCCCCTACGCAGGTTTATACCGCTGCGCTCGGCCGTAGGGCGGATAAGGGCGCAGCCCGCATCCGCCGCAACCAAAACCAAACATACAAAACACCCACGGGGCGCCGCTCACGCCTTGTCGGAAAACTCCCGCTCCAGCGTCTCCATCAACACCCGCACTTTATTCCAGCTTTCCTCGTATTCTGACTCGGGTTCAGAATCCGCCACGATACCGCCGCCACCCCAGCAGTAAATGCGCCCCTGATTGCAGACCAGGGTGCGGATGGCAATGCTGGTATCCATATTGCCGTCGGCGCTCAAGTAGCCAAGGCTGCCGCAATACACCGAGCGTCGAACCGGCTCCAGCTCCTCGATGATTTCCATGGCCCGGACTTTCGGTGCGCCGGTAATGGAGCCGCCGGGGAAGCTGCCGCCGAGCAGCGTCAGGGCGTCGGCGTCAGGGTCCAGCTCCCCGGTGACCGTGCTGACCAGGTGATGAACGTTGGCAAAACTCTGCAGTTCGAACAGCTTGGGTGTGTGAACGTTGTGACAGCTTTTGCTCAGATCGTTGCGCAGCAGGTCGACAATCATCAGGTTTTCCGCCCGGTTTTTGGCGCTCTGGGCCAAGGCCTGCGCCTCAGCCCGGTCGGCCTCCGGGTCGCTCCGACGCGGCGCGGTGCCTTTGATCGGGCGGGTTTCCGCCTGCCTGTCGTGCAATGCGATAAAACGCTCGGGGGACAAGCTGATTACCGCGCCGTCCGCCAATGGGATAAAGCCGGAAAACGGGGAGGGCAGCGCCTGCCGCAAGGCCAGGAAGGCCCGCGCGGGATTGCCCTGGTAGTCGGCGTGAAATCGCTGGGCCAGGTTGATCTGGTAGCAGTCGCCGGCGTGGATGTAGTCGAGGATGCGACCGAGTTTTCTATGATAAGAATCTGCACTAAGTTCCGCTTTGAACGCATTGATATTAAAGCGATTTCCGGTTTCTTCAAGAAAACTCTCAAGTGCCTTTTCCGGCTCCCGGGCCAGCAGACGGGCACGAAGTGACTCAATGTCCTGTTCGGGCCGCGTGACCAGATAGGCCTTGGCGCTCTGGTGGTCCTGCACGATGGCCCAATCATAAAACCCGAGCCAGAGGTCCGGCAGAGTGATGTCCGCGGCGGCCTGCTCCGGCAGGCGCTCCAGGCAGCGAGCCAGGTCGTAGCCGAAATAACCGATGGCGCCGGTCGCAAAGGGAATCTCCGCGAGCGGGCTCAGCGGGGGTGGCATCAACTCGCGCACCACATCCAGGGGCGGGGATTCCCGGCGCTCTGGCGGTTGTCCACGCGGTTGAATATCACAATGGGTGCCCCGACAGGTGAGTTGTGTGTGGGGTTCGGCGGCCAGAATATCGAAGCGGCCGTAGTGGCTTCCCGGATGCCCGCTGTCCAGCCAGACCGGAGCCTCCCAGTCCGCCAGGCAGGCAAACCAGTGGGCACTATCGACGAAATAGGGCAGGGAACAGACGCGTGGGCTGGGCCTCATGGAATTAAACTACGGCTCATTCAGGGAAAAGCGGCATTCTAGCACGGGAACCCCATGCAATCCGGGTCCGGAACGCCTACAATAGCGGCCTTTTTCGCCCCCGCACGAGTTTGTCTTATGAAACACACGCCCACCGTTGGTTTTGTCAGTCTTGGCTGCCCGAAAAACCTGGTCGATTCCGAACGCATTCTGACCCAGTTGCGCACCGAGGGGTATCAGATTGTCCCGACCTACAACGATGCGGACATGGTGATTGTGAACACCTGTGGCTTCATTGACAGCGCGGTGGAGGAATCCCTCGGCACCATCGGTGAGGCGCTCAAGGAAAACGGCAAAGTGCTGGTGACCGGTTGCCTGGGGGTCAAGGAAGATGAAATCCGCGAAGTGCACCCCGGCGTACTGGGCATTTCCGGCGCCCACGCCTATGAAAAAGTCCTCGATCAGGTACACCAGCACCTGCCGCCGGCCAAGGACCACAATCCCTTTTTGGACCTGGTGCCACCCCAGGGCGTGAAGCTCACGCCACGGCACTACGCCTACCTCAAAATTTCCGAGGGCTGCAATCACAGTTGCAGTTTCTGCATCATCCCGGACATGCGCGGCAAATTGGTCAGTCGCCCGATCGGGCAGGTGATGAGTGAAGCCGAACGCCTGGTCAAAGCGGGCGTCAAGGAACTGCTGGTGATCTCCCAGGATACCTCTGCCTATGGTGTGGACGTGAAATACCGCACCGACTTCTGGGACGGCCGCCCGCTCAAAACCGACATGCTCAAATTATGCGAGGCTCTGGGGGAGCTGGGTGTCTGGGTACGCCTGCACTACGTTTACCCCTACCCCCATGTCGACAAGGTGATCCCGCTGATGGCGGAAGGCAAAATCCTTCCGTACCTGGATATTCCGTTCCAGCACGCCAGTCCGCGTCTGCTCAAGCTGATGAAGCGCCCGGGCCAGGTCGAGAAAACCCTGGAACGGATCAAGAGCTGGCGCGAACAGGTGCCAGACCTGACCATTCGCTCCACGTTTATCGTCGGCTTTCCCGGTGAAACGGAAGAGGATTTCCAACAGTTGCTTGAATTCCTGGAGGAGGCACAACTCGACCGCGTTGGCTGCTTTCAGTATTCACCGGTGGAAGGGGCGGCGGCCAACGAGCTGCCGGACCCGGTGCCGGATGAGATCAAGCAGGAGCGTTTCGACCGCTTTATGGCGGTACAGCAGAAAATTTCCGCCCAACGACTTCAGGCCCAGATCGGTCGCACTCTGGAAGTGCTGATTGATGAGGTTGATGAAGAGGGCGCCATCGGTCGCAGTTACGCCGACGCTCCGGAAATTGACGGCCTAGTCTACCTGAATGGCGCCGAAGGCCTGCAACCGGGCGATAAAGTTCAGGTTATCATTGAGCAGGCGGACGAATACGATCTTTGGGGTTCTGTGATCTAGCACTTATGCGGAGTCACAAAAATCTAATGTGGCACTGAGGCGTCGGCAAGGAACACCGGTTGCAGACTCTCGAAGGCATGGATGCCGACGAGAAGCCCCCAAGGATGGGTTCACGGCGGGTCTGCACCCGGTGTTCCTTGCCGGCGCCGGGCTTCTTAGAGCGCTTCTGACGTATGAATGCTATCCTCTCCATAGCTACTTACGGTTGCGGTGGATGCCTCCACCAGATCCAGCCGCTTACACCGTAAAACCCCACCATTGCCCAGGCGAAATTCCATTCGATCACGTTTTTGGCTTCGTACTCGAACGCGGGCAGAGTGATATCCACCGCCAGGGATACCGCGCCCCACAACCACTGAATTGACACCAGGGCAAACTGCCAGCGAACCGGGGTAATGATTTCGGCCGGGAGTCGATTCCGAGCGCTGAACAGCGACTGCACGCAAATCAACTGGGCCAGTAAAGCAAAGGCGAAATGGAAAATGATGCCGGTGCGGCGCATGAACTCGTAGAAACCACTCCCGGTCCCGAGATAGTTTGTATACAGCACCAGCGCCAGGGCGGAAATGATACCGAGCCAGAGTGCGGCGGTGTGTCGGCGGCGTGGGCCTATGCGCTGGTTCAACCACTGCCACTGAAGCAGCCAGTAAAGCACCAGCAGCATGCTGAGTGGCATCATCAGGCCGCGAAACAGGAAAATGGCATCGCCGCTTCGGGCCGCCCGGCTGATGGAGGTGCAGCCGTCGAGGAAGGGATTGCATGCCGGTGCGGCCTGTTGGTACAGCGCGATGCTGTAGGCACCGGTAACGGCCAGTAGTGGTATCAGGCAATTGAGCCAGGCCAGAATGGATGCAGATCGACGCACAATACCTCCTGATACTTTTCACCGCTTGCGAACCAGACCACAAAAACAGAAGGTCGCGTTGGCAGCGTCCAGAACTTCTTATAGTCTACGGCCAACTATTCGCAATACAACAATAATAGAGGTCATGGAACGTGTCCAAACGCAGGCAGACCAACCCCCAACAAACATCTCCCAACGCGACGCTCGGTCATCCGCCGTTGACCCGGATGGATCGGTGGCTGTTTTATGTCACCGCCAGTCTCACTGGCGCGACCGTCATGATGATCGAGCTGCTCGGTACGCGCATTATCGGCCCTTACTACGGGGTCAGCATGATTGTCTGGTCGTCGCTGCTGTCCACCGCCTTACTGGCGCTCTCGGTGGGCTACCTGGTGGGTGGACGTCTTGCCGACACCGCACCCTGGTTGCGGCTGTCCCACATCCTTCTGGTGACGGCGGTGCTGATTGGGGTGATTCCCTTGTTGAGCAAGCCGGTGCAGCTCGCCAGTAATGGCTTTGGACTGCGGGGTGGGGCGCTGCTCAGTGCGCTGATCCTGTTTACCCCCTGTCTGCTGACATTGGGAATGGTGGGCCCGTATGTCATCAAGACTGTCACCCAGGGCCTTGAGCGGGTGGGGCGAACCGCCGGGACGGTTTACGCGATCAGTACGCTGGGCAGTGTACTGGGCACGCTCTTTCTCGGGTTTTTTCTGTTGCCGCTGTTTGGAACCGAGGCCATCGTGGTCAGCCTGAGTTTGCTGATGCTGATCATGGCGTTTGTATTGGCACTCTATGAGCGTCAGCGCTTGAGGTCCGGGCATTCGCTGCTGGTCTGGGGCGTGTCCACGGCGGTGTTGGCGGCGGTGCTCTTGCTGGGGGTTGGCACTTCGATTGGTGAGCGGGATTACCCCGGCTCGGACGTCGTCTTCGAAGCGGAAACCCATTACGGCTGGGTCCGGGTCATTGATCAGCCGGAGCGCGGTATACGCTGGCTGATGTCGGGTGGCTCGACGATTGGTGCAGAAGATATGGAGACCGGGGTGGGCCTTCTGGGGTATCAGCAGGTTGTTGGTCAACTGCCCCGGTTTCATCCGGCCGGGGACTCGGCGCTGCTGGTGGGCCTGGGCAGTGGCCACCTGGTCAATACCTACGCCCGCTTCGGTGTACGCACCGACGCCATTGAAATTGACCCGGCGGTGGCTCATGCCGCGCAACAATACTTCAGCTTTGAACCGACGGGCGAGGTCGTGGTGGGCGATGCGCGCTATCGGATACAGCAACTTGAACGACGCTATGACCTGATTGTGCACGACTGCTTTACCGGCGGCGCTGAGCCGATTCATCTGTTGAGTCTCGAAATGTTCCAGACGCTGAAAGCCCGCCTGAAGCCCGGTGGTGTGTTGGCGCTGAATTTTGTCGGCCTGACCCACGATGGGGAACGCACCCCGGTGGAGGCCGTCGCCAATACCCTGGATCAGGTATTCGAACACCGCCGTACCTTTGTGTCCTCGCCGGAGGCAAGCTTCAATGATTTCGTGTTCGTGGTGTCGGACGACCCTCTGGAACTCAGTGGCCCCGCAGCGTCTCGCCAGTGGTTGCAGGCCCGGGAGGTGAGCGTTACGGGCGATACAGAGCTGGTGATTACGGATGACTTCAACCCTCTGGAAACACTGCATATTGCCAAGGCGGAGTACTACCGGGATCTGTTGATTGACCGGGTGGGTGAGTCAGTGTTGTTTTATTGAGCTACAATGGGTCTCCTTCACCGTGCCGGAGTCGTTGTTATGGCGGTCGTCGATAAACCTTTCTCTCAAGCCTGCGAGAACAATAAACAGCCCATACTGTCGGTGCTTGCACCGCGTTTCGCCACCCTGCGTCATGTGCTTGAAATCGGTACCGGTACCGGCCAGCATGCGGTCTATTTCGCTGCGGCCATGCCGCATTTGACGTGGCAGACCAGTGATCTGCCCGAGCATCATGAGGGCATTCAGGCCTGGCTGGCGGATTATTTCGGCAGCAATCTGAAACCACCACTGGTACTCGACGCCGCGCAGTCCCCCTGGCCGATCGAGCAGACCGATGCGGTATTTACCTCCAACACCTTCCACATCATGCCCTGGGAGGCGGTGCTCTCCCTGTTGGACGGGTGCGCGCGAATTCTGCCTCCTGGCGGCCTGTTGGTGGTTTACGGCCCCTTCAATGAACAGGGTGCGTTCACCAGCGACAGCAACGCCGAGTTTGATCAGTGGCTGAAAACCCAGGCGCCACACCGGGGCATCCGCAATCGACAGACGGTTGCCGAAGAAGCCGGGCAACGCGGACTGGAACTGACCGAAACCCTTGAGCTGCCCGCCAACAATCGCTGCCTGGTATTTGTGCGTCAGTAACACGATTGAGATCAGTGATTGATTAATGCCAGTGATGGTTTAATGCCGATGGTGGTTTAATGAAAGTCCCTGGACCGGGTGGACAGGGCATCCAGACGGTGGCTGAGATCTTCCAGGCGACCGGCGATCACGTGAGTGACTTCACCTTCCCGCTCCAGAATCCCGTGGACTTTCAATAGCCGGGCGGTCAGGTAGGCCTGTTTTTGGGCGCGGGCCGTTGCCAGCCAGACCACGACATTGCTGTTGCCGGTATCGTCTTCCAGGGTGATGAAGGTGACTCCGGCGGCGGTGCCCGGACTCTGTCGCCCGGTTACCACACCGGCGACGGCCACCATGGACTTGTGCTCCCGGGTGCACAAGTCCTTGGCCCGGGTAAAGCGACCGATAGCGCCAGCCTCATCCAGAAGAGTGATCGGATGACGATTCAGGGTCAGCCCGGTGCTTGCATAATCCTCCACCAGGTTGTCCAGCTCACTTGGGGCTGTCAGATAGTCCGCCTCGGGTTCGGCCGCCTTGTCTGGTTCATCAAGATGGGCAAACAAAGGCAGTGAATGACTCTGGTCCATCAGTGCCCAGCGGGTCTGGTAGCGGTTGTCACTGAGGTCATGCAGGGCATTGGCACTGGCCAGCGCTTCGAGGTCCCGCTGACTGAAACCGTCGGCTTTCAGTTGCGACACCTGTTGAAAACGGCGTTCTTCGCTCTGGCGGGGCTGTGCCACAAGCTGAGTCATGCCAGCCTCAGAGAGGCCTTTGACCAATCGGAAACCGAGCCGAATGGCCCAACCCTGATCGGTCTTTTCCAGGCCGTGATCCCGCTCCGAACGATTCACACAGACCGGTCGCACCTCCAACCCGTGACGGCGGGCGTCCTGGATCAACTGCGACGGTGAATAGAAGCCCATGGGGTGGCTGTTCAGCAGTGCAGTGTAGAACGCTTCGGGGTAGTGGTGTTTGAGCCACGCCGAGGCATAGGCGAGTAGGGCAAAGCTGGCGGAGTGGGATTCGGGAAAACCGTATTCGCCAAAGCCGCAAATCTGTTGATAGATACGCTCCGCGTACTCGCTGGTGTAGCCCCGGGCCACCATGCCATCGACCAGTTTGTCGTGAAACTTTTCCAGCTCACCGGTTTTCTTCCAGGCCGCCATGGCGCGCCGCAACTGATCGGCTTCCCCGCCGGTGAATCCGGCGGCCACCATGGCCAGTTGGATGACCTGCTCCTGAAAAATCGGTACCCCCAGAGTGCGCTCCAGAACGCCTCTGACTTCCTCGGAGGGGTAGTCCACGCCCTCTTCTTTATTGCGGCGTTTCAGATAGGGGTGGACCATGCCGCCCTGAATCGGACCGGGCCGGACAATGGCAATCTGGATCACCAGATCGTAATAGCAGGCCGGCCTCAGGCGTGGCAGCATGGACATCTGAGCCCGGGATTCAATCTGAAACAGTCCCACCGTATCGGCTTTCTGAATCAACCGGTAAACCGCCGGGTCGTCCATGGCGCCGGTCAGCTCGGAAAGGCTCAGTGAGCGGCCCCAGTGCTGGCGGACCAGATCAAAACTTTTACGCAGGGCGGTGAGCATACCCAATGCCAGAACATCCACCTTCAGCAGTCCGAGGGTTTCAATGTCATCTTTGTCCCACTGGATGACCGTGCGCTCGGTCATGGCGGCATTTTCGATGGGGACCAGTTCGTAGAGCGGGCCTGAGGAAATGACAAAGCCCCCCACATGTTGCGACAGGTGGCGGGGAAAACCGCGCAGCTCATTGACCAGCTGCACCAGTTGCTGGGCGGTTCCGGACTCCGGGTCCAGGCCAATATCGCTTACCTGCTGCTCCCACTGGCTGTCCCGGTCCCGCCGGTTGATGTTGCGAATCAGGAAGTCCAGGTGGGATTCGCCGATACCGAGTGCCTTGCCCACATCCCGCAGGGCACTTTTGAACCGGTAGCGGATAACGGTAGCGGCCAGGGCTGCCCGGGGGCGCCCGTATTTTTCATAGATGTACTGGATCACTTCTTCGCGCCGTTCGTGTTCGAAGTCCACATCAATGTCCGGCGGTTCATTGCGCTCTTTGGACAGAAAACGCTCAAACAGAACTTTGATGTGCCTCGGGTCGACAGCGGTGATTTCCAGGCAGTAACAGACCACCGAGTTGGCGGCTGAGCCCCGCCCCTGATACAGAATACCGCGACTTTGAGCGAAGACGACCAGGTCGTGGATGGTCAGGAAGAAGTGCGCGTAGCCGAGGCTGTCGATCAGATCCAGTTCCTTGTCGATCGTCGCTCGGACCGTTTCGTCGGGCCCTTCGGGAAACCGTTTCTGAACGCCCTGTTCGACCAGCTCACACAGATAAGAGAAGGGCGTTTGCCCCGGGGGGACGAGTTCCGCCGGGTACTCGTAACGCAGCTCGCCCAGATCAAAGGTGCAGCGCTCGGCGATATGGCAGGTTTCGGCCAGCCACTCGGGCTTGAACAGTTTGTCCAGTTTGGCGTGACTGCGCAGGCTCCGTTCGGCATTGGGGCAGAGCTTGCGGCCGGCCTTGGCAACGGTGGTGCCCAGCCGAATGGCGGTGAGCACCTGTTGTAGGGGCAGGCGCTCGGCCCGGTGCATCAGCACCTCACCGCAGGCGCACAAGGGCAGAGCCAGATCCTGACCGAGCTGCTCGCAGTGAGCAATCATCCGGTGCTCCCGGTGCGTCAGGTGGCGCCGCACGCCCAACCAGAGTCGACTCTCGTGGTGTTTTTTCAGCCACTGGCCCCAGCGCTGATCCAATGTTCCGTCTCCGCAGGGCAGCCATAACAACAATCCGTGCTGGATGGATTTCAGGTCCCACTTCTCCAGTTGGTACTGCCCCTTGGGGCTGCGCCGCCGGGCGTTACTGACGATCCGGCAAAGCTCGGCATAGGCCTGGCGGGTCGGGCAGAGCAGCACCAGATCCAACCAGGGAGGCAGGCGCAGCCGGGTGCCGACGATCAGGCGGGTCTTTGAGCCCAGCCGACGGTGCTCGGCGTAGGCGCGCACCACACCGGCCACCGAGCACTCGTCGGTCAGCGCCAGGGCCCGGTAACCCAGTTCGTCGGCCCGGTTCATCAGCTCTTCGGGATGGGAGGCGCCTTCCAGAAAGGAGAAATTACTCTGGCAGACGAGTTCGGCATAACTCATGATCGCACTTCAACTAAATACTGTTTGTATGTACAGTAATTGGATGCGGAAAGAGATGCAAGTGATTCAGTGACTTGGCCTAGCCGCCGGCGTGGGAATGTAAGATTCTGTAACAACCGTGTACCTTTATGGCGCCCTGTTGTAAGCTTTGCCCCACATCTAAAGAGCCCACCCCCGCGTATCCGTTCGGCTACAGGGTTCAACAGATCTTTTCCAGGGTTTCACTGAATGCTCCGGTGCCGGCAAACCAGGTTCCGGGACAGACTACGTTTCAGAGTTCAGATACCTTCGCGACGCGCGATTCAGGAGTAGAGGGAGCACACGCATGACCAAGCGAATGACCATAATGCTGGTGGCCGTTGCCGTTGTTTTCGGCGGCATTTTCGGTTTCAAGGCGTTCATGAATACCATGATTGGTAACTTCATCGATAACATGCCGGAGCAGCCTGCCAGCATCACCGCAACGGAGGCAAGCCAGCAGCGCTGGGCTCAGGAGACCACCGCCGTGGGCAGTTTCCGCGCCGTCAATGGCGCCCAGTTGACCACCGAGGCGAGCGGCATTGTCACCGAAATTCATTTTGAAAACGGCGATCGTGTGACGGAAGGGCAGCGTCTGGTGTCCCTGGACATCGAGGCGGACGAAGCCGATCTGCGCAGCCTGAACGCCGCCGAAAAGCTCGCCTCCATGGAGCTGGAGCGCTACCAGCGGTTGTTCAATGAAGGCAACAGCTCCAAGTCCGAGCTGCAGCGTCGTGAAAGTGAAGCCGCGCAGGCCACCGCCGCTGTCAAGGCGCAAGAAGCCCGCATTCGTCAGAAAACCATTCGCGCGCCGTTCGATGGCGTCTCCGGTATCCGTCAGGTCAACATCGGTCAGTACGTGTCACCCGGAAGTCCGGTGGTGGCGGTACAGGCGCTGGATCCGATTTACCTGAACTTCGATCTGCCCGAGCGTCAGTTGGCGTCCGTGACCGAAGGGATGCCGGTCAGGGTTCGCGTGGATGCCTATGGAGAGGCAATGTTCGAGGGCGAAGTGACGGCCATTGAGCCGGGTGTGAATGAATCCACCCGCACCTTTACCGTGCAGGCCACTCTGGAGAACCCGGACCAACAGTTGCGCCCGGGCATGTTCGGGCGGGTAACCCTGACGCTGGGTGAACCGCAGGATCTGATTGTGGTGCCACAAACGGCCATCCAGTTTGATCCCTACGGCAATTCCGTTTTTGTACTGAATGAAAACGAAGAGGACGAGCTGCGCGTAACCCGTCGGTTTGTTCGTACCGGCAATCGGCGAGGGGACCTGATTGCGGTCCTGGATGGTCTGGAAGAGGGCGAGCGCATTGCCACTTCCGGCCTGCTCAAGCTGCGCAACAACGGACTGGTGGAAGTCAATGACGACCCCAGTGTTCAGCCGACCAGTGAGCTGGAACCGACGCCGGCGAACCAGTAGCGCCTGAGGCCTTAAGGAGAACAATTTATGCGGTTTACTGACGTCTTTATCCGTAAGCCAGTGTTGGCGACGGTGGTCAGCCTGTTTATTCTGCTGCTGGGCGCGCGCGCGGGCATGGACATGAACGTGCGCCAATTCCCCGAAATCCAGAATGCCGTGGTGACGGTGAGCACCGCCTATATTGGTGCCGATGCCGATCTGATTCAGGGGTTCATTACCAAACCCATGGAGCGGGAAGTGGCCGCCGCGGAAGGCATTGACTACGTGCAGTCCACCTCCAGTGCGGGCATGAGTACCGTGCAGGCTTACCTGCGACTGGACTATGACCCCAATGAGGCGCTGACCCAGATTGCCGCCCAGGTCAACGCTCTGCGTTCCGACCTGCCGGAAGAAGCGGAAGATCCCGTGGTCAACCTGGCGGTGGGGCAGAGCACGGCGGCCATGTATCTGTCGTTTTACAGTGAGCTGCTCAATAACAACCAGATCACCGACTATCTGGTCCGGGTCGTGGAGCCGCAACTGTCCACCATTCCCGGGGTCCAGCGGGCCCAGATTCTCGGGGCCAGGACCTTTGCCATGCGCATCTGGCTGGACCCGGAGCGGATGGCGTCTCTGGGCGTGACCGGTTCCGATGTCATGGGCGCTCTGCGGTCCAATAACGTCCTGGCGGCGCTGGGGCGCACGAAAGGCCAAATGGTGGCCATTGATCTGAACGCCGGTACAGACCTGCGCAATGCCGATGAGTTTGAGGACCTGGTGGTGCGCTCGGAAAACGGTGCTCTGGTGCGTTTACGGGATGTGGCCGAGGTTGAGCTTGGGGCGGAGAACTACGATACCTCCGTGACCTTCAACGGCCTGGCCGCGACCTTCATGGGGATTGAAATCTCCCCGGATGCCAACGCCCTGGATGTGATCGCCGAGGTGCGCGAGGTCTGGAACCGGGACATTATCCCGGAGCTGCCCGAGGGGCTGGAAGCGGATATCCCCTACGACTCCACCGAGTACATTGAAAGCGCCATTGACGAGGTGGTGCTGACCATCATCCTCGCCCTGATCATCGTGATTCTGGTGATTTATGCCTTCCTCGGGTCGGTGCGCAGCGTGATCGTACCCGCCGTGGCGGTTCCGCTGTCGCTGGTGGGTACCTTCTTTCTGATGTGGATCTTCGGTTTTTCCATCAACCTGCTGACCCTGTTGGCCATGGTCCTGGCCATCGGAATTGTGGTGGACGATGCCATCATCATGCTGGAAAACATTCAGCGGCATGTGGAAGAAGGCATGTCCCGCCTGGAGGCGTCACTGCTCGGGGCCCGACAGCTGGCCTGGCCGATTATTGCCATGTCCACCACACTGGTGGCGGTATTCATTCCGCTGGGCTTTATCGGCGGTCTGACCGGGGTACTGTTTGTCGAATTCGCCTTTACCCTGGCGGCCACGGTGGTGCTGTCCGGTGTGGTCGCACTGACGCTGTCGCCCATGATGTGTTCGCGCATTCTGCGCTCGCGCAGCCACGGTGGCCCCCGGCCCAAGTTTGAAGTCTGGCTGGACGATCATTTCGACCGGCTGCGTCAGGGCTACCAGCGCTGGTTGCACGGTACGCTCAATACCACGCCGGTAGTGCTGGTGTTTGCGCTGATTATTCTGGTGTCCTGTTACTTTCTGTTTGTCTCCAGTAATACCGAACTGGAGCCACCGGAGGACCAGGGTTTTGTGTTCACCATCGCTACGGGTGACGCCTATGGCACCCTGGATTACACCGAGCGCAATACCGAATACATGAACCAGCTGCGTGAGCAGATTCCGGAACTGGAGAAAATGTTCATCATTAACGGGATGAACGGCTCCAACACCGCCGGTGCCGGTATGGTGTTGGCACCCTGGGACCGACGCGAGCGCACCACCCAAGAAATTCTCGAGAATGAAATCCAGCCGTTCATGTCCAAGATCCCGGGGCTGGATGTGTTTGCCATTGTCCCGCCGTCGCTGCCGTCTCCGGGTGGCGGTGGTGCGCCGATCGAGTTTGTCATTGGCACCACTCAGCCCTATGCGGTGCTGGATGAAGTGGCGGATGAGGTGCTCTCTCAAGCCCGGGAGAGTGGACGCTTTATTTTCGTCGACAGCGATCTGCGCATCGATCGCCCCCGGCAAACCGTGCAGATCGATCGGGAAAAAGCCGCTCTGATGGGCGTCAGTATGCAACAGGCGGCGGCCGATCTGGGCAGCATGACCGGGGGTGGCTACGCCGGGCGCTTCTCGTTGGAAAACCGCTCTTACCGGGTGATTCCTCAGGTTGAGCGCACCGAGCGCTTGAATCCGGAGCAGTTGGAGGACTATTACACCCGTAACATGAGCGGTGAGCTGGTGCCCATGTCGTCACTGGTCACGCTGGAAGAGTCTGTTCAGCCCCGTTCGCTGACCGGCTTCCAGCAGTTGAACTCCGTCACCATCTCCGGCGTTCCGCGCCCCGGTGTGCCCCTCGGGCAGGCCCTTGCCACGCTGGATGAGATTGCCGCAGAGGTACTACCGGCGGGCTTCAGTGTCGATTACTCCGGCCAGTCCCGGCAGTTGAAGAACGAGGGGCAGCAGTTGGTGATGACGTTCTTCTTTGCCCTGCTGGTGATTTTCCTGGTGTTGGCGGCCCAGTTCGAGTCGTTCCGCAACAGTGTCATCATCATGGTGACGGTGCCGATGAGTATTTGTGGTGCGCTGATCTTCATCAGCCTGGGACTGACCAGCATCAACATCTACACCCAGGTGGGTTTGCTGGCGCTGATCGGGCTGATTGCCAAGCACGGTATTCTGATCGTGGAGTTCGCTAACAAGCTGCAGGAAGAAGGGCGCAGCAAACGCGAGGCCATTGAAGAGGCCACCGCCATTCGTCTTCGCCCGATTCTGATGACCACGGCCGCAACCGTGTTGGGCATGGTGCCGCTGTTGATCGCCACCGGTGCCGGCTCGGCCTCCCGCTACGCCATGGGGCTGGTGATTGCCAGCGGTATGACTATCGGTACGCTGTTCACCTTGTTTGTGGTGCCGGCGGTCTACCTGTGGCTGGCCCGGGATTATCACTCGAAGGACGCCAAATCCGCCTGATAGGGTGGTCGGCAACCGGTTCAGGGGGCGATGCCCCTAGAACCGGTGGCCGCCTCTCACGATTACGCAAAATACCCCTGTAAAAACCATCCCGGACGGTTCGGTTCCCGAAACGCCCAGCACCATTGCCCCTGGGCATTGCGCACAATGTAATAGTCCCGGACCTGGGGCTCACCGTCCCACCATCCGGTGGTAATCCGCTCGGGCCCCTCGATGATTTCAAGGGGCTGCGAGTACACCTTTGGATCCGCTAACAGAAAAGCCGGGCGCAAGGCCGGAGGCGCGGGTTGAGCTGCGTCGTCGGTGCGTCGGGCGGAGGGGGTCTTCGACGACCCAAGGGGACAGGACTCGATATTGGCGCGCAGCGGCCTGAAATCTTCCGCCACCGTCAGGCTCCGGACCCGGTCGGCTCCCAGCCTTGCCTGAAGCAGGGCCACCAGTTGAGGGGGCGTCATCGCCGCGCCGTGCCGCTCATCGAGCAGGTCTTCGGATTGGGCTGGGCGGGGCAGCAGCGTGCGAGCGGTCAGGGTCAAACCACAGACGGGAGCTTCCAGAGGGTGGCGCTCCAGGGTCAGTTGGACCAGGGGTTGCCAGCGCTCTGCCCGGGATTCGCCCCGGGCGGCACCGATGGTCAGCGACAGTGGATCCTGGTTGCGCAGCTGCAGCGCCAGTTCAATTCGCTCGACCACCCGGTCCCGGTGATGGAGGAAGGCTTCCAGCTCGTCGAGCAGCCGCTCAACCCAAGGAGCCAACTGGTCGCTGGATTCCAGTTCGCTGGGAAGCTCCCGGTGCTGACGGAAGTAGTCCGGCGGCTGATAAAAGGGCAGGGGGTGCGGCAAGTGGCCGACGAGTCGATTCACATACTCGGCCAGTGGTCGGTCAAAGCGACGGGACAGATCCTTGGGGGGAATGGCCAACAAGCCATCCAGGGTTTTGATACCGAGCCGTTGTAGATGGGTCTGAGTCTGTTCTGGCAGTCCGGTAGCGCTGAGCGGGCAGCGCCGGATGGCCTGCCGGAGCCTGTCCGGGCATGGGTCCAGCGGCACTTCCGGTGAATGAGCCAACAGCTTGGCGGCCAGCGGGGTAAAACCGGAAGCCACCTGCATCGACAGCTTTCGGCAGCTCAAAAAATGCTTTATTTTTTTGCAATAGTTGTCGAATCCATTATGGTATTTAACCATCCTTGAGGCCCCAAGCCAGATCCCACAGGGAGGGTCCAGCGATATGTCCCCCGAGATATCGTATAGCCCGTGAGCCAGCTCCTCCAGACGGCGGATTTCAAGGACGCTCTGGTACGGCAGTAATTGTACGTCCCGGCAGAGCGCTGCGGCGGTTGCCAGGCCCATTCCCAGGGTAATGCCTTCCCGGGAAGCCGGTTCATTCATCTGCACCACCCGAGTGTCCCGCTCATCCACAACCGCCACCGGGCCAGGATCGTCCGGCGCCTGGGTATCCAGTTGCAGTCGAGGCAGCCAGAGGTAGAGCCAGAGCATTTCAGATAGCCCCGGCACCGGGTTGGACTTGGGGGTTTGAGGGTGCCCGACCCGAATGAACCTGGGGGCGGGTCAGCTCTGGCCAGTGTTCTGTCATGATGACTGTGAAGGGAGCCAGTGGCCGCCCTTGCCGGCGGCGACGCACCTCGACCCGGACACCCTGCGCCGCCGGACTCAGCACCAAGTGCAAGTCGATGGGTAACTGGGGCAAGTCCAACGCCGGGGGCGCAAACAGAAACAGGGTCGACTGGCCAGCACGGGCGGCCAGTTGCAGCCGGCGGGCCTGGATGGTCTGCAATCGCTGCGTCAGCCACAGACAACTGCTGTCACAACTGCCACTTTTCAGGCTCTGCTCGGTTGCCCAGAGCGCAGCTTGTGTGCTGTCGGGGTGCAGAACCAGCAGCTTCTCCTGTGCCACACCACCACCGAGCCAGGCTTCCACCCCGATCCGGTAAGGCGGGGTAATCAGTACCGTCAGTCGGGATTGTTGCTCCATGGACGGCCACAGGAGTCGCAGTTCACCAATGCCTGGGGGCGTTTGAATCATGACTACCCCGGCACCGGGCAGCCCGCCCAGTCGGGCATCCAGCTCTGGCCAACCGCTGGCCCGCGCTTCCAGCGGGCGGGCGGCGTCGCGTCCGCGCCAGACCAGGCGTCGTTGCTTGAGTTGCTCCAGATCGGGATTCAAGGATACCTCACAGATAAAAATATACTGTATATAAAAACAGTATAGGCTCGGCAGGGCCGAACTGTAAACCATCGGGGCGGCTGAGAATCCACTATGAGTCTGTTAGGATGCGGCTTTCTGAACAGCACACCAAACCAATTACAGGAGCCTCGTTGAATGAAGCCGTTACTGGGTCACTTATTGTGGATCTCATCGCTACTGATGCCAGCCGCTGCATTGGCCGTCGCGACTCCCGGTGATCCAGCGCCGGCATTCCGTGCTAACGATGCCGCCGGCCAGTCCCATACGCTCACCGACTATATCGGCAATTGGATTGTGCTGGAGTGGTTTCATCCGGGGTGTGGAGCGGT
Organism: Marinimicrobium sp. UBA4209; assembly: GCF_002381585.1. NCBI lineage: Bacteria > Pseudomonadati > Pseudomonadota > Gammaproteobacteria > Cellvibrionales > Cellvibrionaceae > Marinimicrobium > Marinimicrobium sp. UBA4209. The sequence continues at coordinate 16,545 of NZ_DFTP01000098.1, read as the reverse complement.
TGAAAACCATTATGACAGTGGCAACTTGCCCCGTTTGCAGGAGCGCTACCGAGAGCAGGGGGTCAAATGGCTCACCATCATCTCCTCGGCGCCAGGGCCAGACAATGTGATTGAAGCCGAAGAAGCGTTGGCACTGGAGGATACCCACGACTTGCGATCCAGTGCGCCGGTGCTGTTGGATGACACCAGTGTGGTCGCGAGGGCCTATGGTGTGAGTAAAGCACCACAGATTTATATCATTGATCCACATGGCACCCTGGTATATAGCGGTGCTCCGGATGACAGCGATGGCGCAAGCCCGGAAGCCATTGAAGCCGCCACGAGTCATATTGAGGCCGCTCTGGAAGCCGGTCTGGCAGGGGAAGCGGTTGAAACGCCCCGTACAGAGGCCTATGGTTGCGAGCTGGATCTGGACATTTGATGCCAATAAAGCCCGCCCGTGGGGTCAGAGTGCCATTTCGGTTATAATGGTCGGCCGAACATTCAAGTCAACGAGGAGCTTCTATGAAAATTGTACGTGTGCAAGACATTATCGGTAGTGAACGCGAAGTCAGCGCACAGCAGTGGACCAGCCGTCGTCTGTTGTTGAAAAAGGACGGAATGGGTTTCTCCTTTCATGAAACCATCATCAAGGCAGGCTCCGAGCACACGTTCTGGTACAAGCACCATCTGGAAGCGGTTTACTGTGTGGCCGGCAATGGCTCCATTACTGATCTGGCCACGGGCGAAACCCATGAAATCACCGATGGCACCCTGTACGCGCTGGATAAGCACGACAAGCACATCCTGCGTGGTGGCACTGAAGATATGCGCCTGATCTGCACCTTCAACCCGCCGGTCACCGGTCGTGAAGTGCACGACGAAGACGGCGCCTACCTGCCCGATACCAGCGAAGACTGAAATATTGTCCGGGGTGGGCACGGCCCGCCCCGACTCCTCTCCGGCCGTTCCCGCGCCGGTACCCCGTCAATCCGGTGTTACTCTGAGTACTTTCCCCTCCGGACTGTCCGTCAAAAGATACACGGCCCCGTCCGGGCCGACCCGAACGTCCCGAATGCGTGCTTTCAGCTCGCCAAACAGCGGCGCCTGTTCCGTGATCACTCCATCGGTGAACGTCAGACGGTGCACTTGCCGTGACGCCAGGCCACCCACCAGTAAGCTGCCCTCCCACTCGGGAAATAAGGTGCCGGTATAACGCGTCAAGCCCGAAGGCGCGATGGATGGCGTCCAGTGCCAGAGCGGCGGGCGTATGCCGGGCCACTGTTTGTAGGGTGAGACCCGCGCTCCGGTGTAATCCAGCCCATGGGTCACCGCCGGCCAGCCGTAGTTTCCCCCGGGCGCCAATATATTGAGTTCATCGCCACCTTTGGGGCCGTGCTCATGGCTGAACAGCGTGCCGGAGGTGGCATCAAAGAACAGCCCCTGCACATTGCGGTGCCCCAGGGTGTAGAGCTCCGGGGCGGCCCCTGTCTGACTCCGAAACGGGTTGTCGGCCGGCACCGAACCGTCGGGGTTGAGCCGCACGGTACCGCCCAGGTGATTGCTCACATTTTGCGCCTGTTCGCGATAGTCAAAGCCGTCACCCAGGGTCATAACCAGGGTGCCATCGTCCAGCCAGGCCAGGCGGCCACCGAAGTGGGCGGATGCGGTTTTGGCGGGCCGGGTCCGGAAAATTTCCTCGACCTCGCGCAGAGCTGAATCCTGCCACCGGGCACGGGCCAGGCAGGTATGGTTGGCGCTGTGGCTGCCGCAGGCATAGCTCAGATACAGTCGGCGACTGCGCTCGAAGTCATTTGCCAGGAGCACGTCAAACAATCCGGATTGACCCTGGGCATAGACCTCGGGAACGCCCGAAATGGGGGCGTGCAAATGACCCTGAGCGTCGATATGGCGCAATCGCGCCGGGCGCTCAGTCACCAGCAGCCCACCTTCCGGGAGAAACGCCACGGACCAGGGATGTTCGAGGCCCTCGGCAACCGTTTCAATCCGGTAGTCTGCCGACTCACTGGATGAGGAGGGCTCGGAAAGAAACCCGAGCGCACCGACAAGCACAAGGACTGCGGATGTGGCCAGGGGCGATCGTACCGGTCGGGTCGAACGGTAGGGGCGCCAGCGGGCAAACAGCCAGCCGGCCAGTGCGGCGCAGGCCAGCAAAGCGAGAGTACCCGAAGCAGACCGGGTGGCCGCAATCAATGTCGGCATGGGCGCAAGGGCATCGACCAGTTTCAGGGTGACCGCCAGTCCCAGAGCCGCGCCCAGAGCACAAAGCAGGGGGTGCCAGAGGGGAGAAAGCCAGCGATTGATCAGTAGGGCGAGGGGTTGTGAGACCAGAAAACTGCCGCCAAACAGTGCGGCGAATACCGGACCAAAGAACAGCAGATCCTGTGCGCTGGTCACCAGGCGCACATCCAGCGGAACGGGAAAGCCCATGGATTGAATGGCCAGCAGATTGAATTGCGTTTGAACCAGACTGCCCAGCAGTGTGCCCACGAGCAGGGCCGCGATAAACGCGAGCAGCCATCTGGACCAGGAAGGGAGTGATGTTGGCATGGTCACCTCTGTGCAATGAAGCCGAGAGTGTACCATTCAGGCGTTCTGCTTTTTATCCTCCAGCGCCAGCTCATAAATCCGCTCGTACTCGGCGGCGCTTCTGTCCCAGGAGTAATCGCCACTCATGGCATTGCGCTGCCGTTGTTGCCAGGCCTCGGGGTCCTGATAGAGCGCGAGAGCACGCTTGAGCGCAACGCGCAAGGCGTCGACAGTCGCGGGCTCGAAACAGAAGCCATTGACCGTTAGCGGGTCGTCGCCATCAATCACGGTATCTTTCAGTCCACCCACGGCGTGCACCAGGGGCAGGGTGCCATACCGCAGGCTGTACATCTGGTTCAGCCCGCAGGGTTCAAACAGGGAGGGCATCAGAAACACATCGACACCGGCTTCAATACGGTGCGCCAGGGTTTCGTTGTAACCGAGGGTGACCGACAGCTGTTCGGGGTAATCTTTCGCTAACGCGGCAAAAGCCTGCTCATAGGCTTTGACGCCCGAGCCCAACAGGGCGATCTGCACATCGCCCCGGGCCAACAGCTCCGGCAGGGTTGCCAGCAGCAGGTCCAGTCCTTTCTGTTCCACCAGGCGTCCAATAAAGCCCAGCAGTAAAGTATCCGGCTTGTCAGCCAACCCCAACTCGGTGCACAAGGCCTTTTTATTATCGGCCTTTCGGGCCAGTCTCCGTCGGTCGTAAGGCGCGGCGAGACTGGCGTCCCGGGCGGGGTTCCACTCCTGGGTATCGATGCCATTGATAATGCCACTCAAAACTTCCTGCCGGGCTCGCAAGAGGCCGTCGAGGCCGCAGCCCAGCTCGGGCGTCTGGATCTCCTGAGCATAGCTGGGACTGACGGTGGTCAGCCGTTGGGCGAATACCAACCCGGCCTTGATAAACGACAGTTGTCCGTAAAATTCCAGAAAGTCCGGTTGCCACAACCAGGGTTCCAACCCAAGCCGGTGCATTGTCTGGTAATCAAACAACCCGTGATAGGCGAGGTTGTGAATGGTGAATACCGTGGCGGGCGCTGACGCCTCCCGCGCCAGCAGCTGGCAGACCATCCCGCCCTGCCAGTCATTGGCGTGCACCAGATCGGCCTTCCAGTTGATCCCGGCCCGGCCCATGGCCAGTTCGGTGGCAGCTCGGCAGAGGGTATAAAAGCGCTGGTCATTGTCCGGCCAATCGACGCCCTCCGGCGTCACATAGGGATTACCCTCGCGCTCGGAAAAGGCCGGAATATCCACCAGCCAGACCGTTACCCGGGTGCCCGGCAGACGCGTCTGCCAGAGTTTCACCGGGGTTCCGTCAAGCTCGATCTGTCCGCGCGAGCTGAGGGGTGGCGCCTTGTCGTCCGAGCGCAATCGGGCGAGTACAGATTGATACGCGGGTAGGACCAGGCGCAGCGAGTGCCCCCGTTTAATCAGCGCGCGGGGCAGGGCACCGGCAACGTCGGCAAGCCCGCCGGTTTTGATCAGGGGGAAGGCCTCGCTGGCCAGAAACAGAATATTCATGTCCGGTCGATATCGAGAATGATGGCGCCCAGCGGCGGCAGGGTCAGTTCAATGGAGTAGGGTCGATTCATCCACGGGCGATCTTCGGTTTCCAGCGGCAGAGGGTTACCGACATTGCTCCCGCCGTAGTAGGTGGAGTCCGAATTGAACACTTCCCGGTAACGTCCCGCGCTGGGTACGCCGAGGCGATAGCCTTCCCGGGGCGTCGGCGTGAAATTCAGGATGACCACGAGAAAGCCATCGTCGCTCGCCCGCAGGTAACTGATGACTGACTGGGGACTGTCGTGACAATCAATCCACTCGAAACCGTCGCTGCGGAAGCTGCGCTGGTGCAACTCGGTGCGGGTTTTATAAAGCTGGTTCAGATCGGACAGGGCCGTTTTTACGCCCTGATGGGGTTCAAGGTCCAGTAACAACCAGTCCAGCTCACCGTGATGGGCCCACTCTTTCCATTGGCCGAACTCGCAACCCATGAACAGCAGTTTGGTGCCCGGGTAGGTCCATTGATAGGCGTAGAGCAGACGCAGGTTGGCAAAGCGCTGCCAGTCATCGCCGGGCATTTTGGTGAGCATACTGCCTTTGCCATGGACCACTTCGTCATGGGAGAACGGCAGCATGAAATTTTCGGTAAACGCGTAAATCAGCCCGAAGGTCAATTGGTCGTGATGGTAGTGACGATAGATCGGATCACGGCTCATGTAGAGCAGGGTGTCGTGCATCCAGCCCATGTTCCACTTCATGGAAAAACCCAGTCCGCCCACCCAGGTTGGGCGTGTGACCTGAGGCCAGGCCGTGGACTCCTCCGCCAGAACCAAGGCGCCGGGGTGCTCACCATGACAGAGCTCATTGAGCTGGCGGAGAAAATCAATGGCTTCAAGATTCTCATTACCACCATAGCGGTTGGGCAGCCAGTCACCCTCTTCCCGGGAGTAGTCCAGATAGAGCATGGACGCCACCGCATCGACTCGCAGACCGTCGATATGAAATTCTTTCAGCCAGTAAAGCGCATTGGCCAGCAGAAAGTTGCGCACTTCGTTGCGGCCGTAGTTGTAAATCAGCGTGCCCCAGTCCCGGTGCTCGCCTTTACGGGGGTCTTCATGTTCATACAATGCGGTGCCATCGTAGCGGGCCAGGGCGTGCTCATCTTTCGGAAAATGGGCGGGCACCCAGTCCAACAGAACCCCGATGCCGGACTGGTGAAGGTGATCGACAAAGTACCGGAAATCATCCGGCGAACCAAACCGGCTGGTCGGGGCAAAGTAGCCGGTGGTCTGGTAGCCCCAGGAATCGTCCAGCGGGTGCTCGGTAATGGGCAAGAGCTCGACGTGAGTAAACCCTAAAGGCTTGACGTAATCCACCAACTGGTGCGCCAGAGTCCGGTAATTGATGAATCCACCGTTTTCCGTTCGGCGCCAGGAACTCAGATGCACTTCGTACACCGACAGTGGGGCGTTTTGCCAATCCCATTGGCGTCGCTGCGTCAGCCATTTCTGATCCTGCCACTGATACTCTGAGGGAGCGGTTACCAGAGCGGCGGTTTTGGGACGAACCTCAAACGCCTGACCGTAGGGATCCGTCTTCATCTGGATGTGACCGGAGTGCCGGTTGCGGATTGAATACTTGTAGAGGGTGCTGGGCTCCAGCCCGGGAATGAACAGCTCCCAAACACCGCTGCCTCCGCGCACCCGCATGGGATGAAGCCGGTCATCCCAATGGTTGAAATCACCCACAACGCTGACCCGCTCTGCCGCCGGCGCCCAGGTGGCGAATAACACGCCGGCCACGCCGTCGACGGTGCGCGGGTGTGCTCCCAGAACCTCGTACACCTGCCAGTGCCGTCCTTCGCCAAACAGGTGCAGATCCATATCGCCCACTTGTGGCGCGAAGGTGTAAGGGTAGTGCGCGGTATGGGTGCAGTTGTGGTGGTCCTGCCATTCGACTTCCGGGTGTTCGGGTAACTGTGTTGCCTTCCCTTGCCACGACCAGAAGTCTGACTCCGCTTCTTTGGTTAAAGTCAGCTTGCCTTTAACCCCGTTGAGAGAAGCCTGGCTTGCCTGGGGTAAAAACGCGCGAAACAGAAGGGTATCCGGCTTTCCCGGTACCGGGTGTCGACCCAGTACCTGAAAGGGATCGTGGTGTCGTGCCTGAGCCAGGCGTTGGCTGGCTTCCTTCAGAGCAGTCGCTGGCATGGGAGAGGACTCACAGCATGTATGTCGTTAAAGCGTAATAGGGATGGCGTTATATTACCAGTGGTTTGTGACCTTTCTGTTGGGTTGCTTTTGCCGCCACAATTCGCGGAACAAATTGATCTTGAACAAGCAGACCCGCTCGTTTTGAGACTACACTTAGTAAGCAACTTGAACGGTAACTTCGAGGGGCCAATGGATTGCCTGAACAGTTTGGTGGCGATGGGAATCCTTGGCACTGTTATTGCTGACTATGATAATGCGGGCACTTTATTCGTTGATCGAATAACAGGCGCTCCGCTCGCTTTGGGGATTCATTATGCTTACGTCGACATCGGGCCGTTTTGTCAGCCGTCTTACTCGGGAAACCCTGGCCATCGTTCTGGCCGGCGGGAGAGGCTCCCGACTTCATGAGTTGACCAACTGGCGCGCCAAGCCGGCGGTCCACTATGGCGGTAAGTTCCGCATCATTGATTTCCCCTTGTCGAACTGCGTGAATTCGGGCATCCGTCGAATCAGTGTGTTGACCCAATACAAATCCCACTCACTCGATCGGCACATACAACGTGGCTGGGGGTTCCTTGGTGGCGAACTCGGAGAGTTTGTTGAGCTGCTGCCCGCGCAGCAGCGCATGGGGGAAAGCTGGTATGCCGGCACGGCCGACGCCGTGTGGCAGAACCTGGATATTATCCGGCGTCATAACCCCGCCTATGTATTGATTCTGGCGGGGGACCACGTATACAAGATGGATTACGGCACTATGTTGGCAGCCCATGTGGAGCGCGAGGCGGACATTACGGTCGGCTGTATCGAAGTGCCGTTAGAGCAGGCCAGCGCATTTGGCGTGATGAACATCGACACCGACAACCGGATCACCAAATTTCAGGAAAAACCCCGGGACCCAGAGCCCATGCCCGGCTCTGAAGATCAGGCCCTGGCGTCCATGGGCATTTACGTTTTCAACACCGAGGTGTTGTTTCGGGAGCTTCTCAATGATCAGAACCTGCCCGGCTCCTCCCATGACTTCGGCAAAGACATTATCCCTTCATTAATGAAAAGCCACCGGGTCATGGCGTTTCCATTCCGCGACCCGATTACCGGCGGCAAGGCCTACTGGCGGGATGTGGGCACCATCGACTCACTCTGGGAAGCCAACCTGGAGCTGACCGGCATTACGCCGGAACTGGATCTCTACGACTCGGAATGGCCCATCTGGACCTATCAGGAGCAGGTGCCCCCGGCCAAGTTCGTCTTTGATGACGCAGAGCGCCGCGGCAACGCTGTAGACTCCATGATTGCCGGTGGCTGCATTGTGTCCGGCGCCCAGGTGCACCATTCACTGCTGTTTCCCCGGGTGCGGGTTCACTCCTACTCTGAGATTACTGACTCGGTGCTGTTCCCCCGGGTAGATGTCGGCCGGAACTGCCGAATCAGGCGAGCGCTGATTGACCGGGGCTGCCAGATTCCGCCGGGAACGGTGATCGGTTTCGACCCGGAAGAGGATAAAAAGCGCTTCCATGTGTCGAGCAAAGGCGTTGTGCTGGTCACTCCGGAAATGCTTGATGAGGCATACCCCCATGTGTTCTGACAGTGTCAAGCCCCGGGTGAAAGTGGTGTTCTGCTGGCATATGCACCAGCCGGATTACCGGGACCGGTTGACCGGGGAATACTATTTTCCCTGGACCTATCTGCATGCGCTGAAAGATTACACCGACATGCTCGTGCATCTGGAGGACAATCCCAAAGCGCGGGCCGTGGTGAATTTTGCGCCCATTCTCCTTGAGCAGCTTGACGATTATCAGGCTCAAGTGGACGACTATCTGGATAGCGGGGCCAGCATCCGTGACCCCATGCTCGCGGCACTGATTCAGAAGCAATTGCCGGAGCCGGGTAGTGAGGACTATGAGACGCTGGCACAGAACTGTTTGCGAGCACACCGGGACCGGATGATCGAGCGTTTTCCGGCCTATAAATTTCTGGTCCAGATTCTGGAGCAGACCACCGACAGTCCGCAGCGCCAGTGTTATCTCAATCCCCAGTTCCTGATTGACTTGGTGGTCTGGTACCACCTTGCCTGGTTGGGGGAAAATCACCGTCGGGATGACCCGCGGGTTCAGACTCTGCAGACCAAAGGCGGCGGTTTCAGCGATCAGGATCGTCGAACTCTGTTGTTGGTGATTGCCGAACAGTTACGGGCCATCAAACCCCGTTATCGGGCTCTGCGGGACGAAGGGCGCATTGAGTTGGCCATGAGCCCCTACGCTCACCCCATATTACCGCTGCTTCTGGATTTCAACAGCGCCCGGGAAGCCATGCCCGATGTGGTCCTGCCCGAGTCGGCCGGTTACCCCGGCGGAGAGGAGCGGGCTCACTGGCACCTCAAACAGGGGCTCGAGGTGTTCGAGGGTTACTTCGGATCACGCCCGAAGGGCTGTTGGGCATCGGAAGGGGCGCTCAGCGGGGAAACCCTCAAGCTGCTTACCGACGAAGGGTTTACCTGGACCGCCACGGGAGACTCCGTGTTGCACAACAGTCTGAAAAAAACCGCCAATGCCAAACAGGCTCCCAAGCACCTGCACCGCGCTTACACCTTCGACCAGCAACCGATCCGCTGTTTTTTCCGTGATGACGGCCTGTCCGATCTGATCGGCTTTCAATACTCCGACTGGCACGCCGAGGATGCCGTGGGCGATCTGATCAACCACCTGGTGCGCATCGCGGATGAAAGCGATAACCCGGATGCCTGTGTAATTTCCATCATCATGGATGGTGAAAACGCCTGGGAGTACTACCCGGAAAACGCCTGGTACTTTCTCGAAGCCCTCTACCGACGCATCAGCAGTCATCCACGGTTGGAGATGACGACTTACGAGTCGGCGCTGGAGGATACGAAACTGGACACGGTGGCGCTCGATCATCTGGTCGCGGGAAGCTGGGTCTATGGCACCTTTTCCACCTGGATTGGCGACCGGGACAAAAACCGCGCCTGGGATATGCTTTGTGAAGCCAAAGCCGTTTACGACACGCATTGCGAAGGGCTCCCCGAGCCTGAACAGAAAGCCGCGCAGTTACAATTGGCGCAATGCGAAGGGTCCGACTGGTTCTGGTGGTTTGGTGATTACAATCCGTCCGAGAGTGTGCAGGACTTTGACTACCTTTACCGGCGCCATTTGACCAATCTATACCGGTTGCTCAAACAGCCACCACCGGATTATTTACAAAGCGCCTTCAGTCACGGCGGTGGCGCACCGGCCGCCGGCGGCGTCATGCGGCGCGGCCATGCGGAGGGCAGTACCTGATGGCCCTGCGCGATCTGCCGCACCCGTTGTTACAGCACCGCAGGGCCGGGGTACTGCTGCACCCCACATCATTACCCGGCCCGGGAGAGCAGGGCACCTTGGGCGCCGACGCTTTCCGGTTTGTGGACTTTCTATCCGAGTGTGGGTTTACCGTCTGGCAGATGTTGCCGGTAGGCCCCACCCACGCCAATCGTTCTCCTTATCAGACCCTGTCGATTCACGCGGGCAATCCGGCCCTTATTGACCTGGATGATCTGGTCAGTAGCGGTTGGCTGACGTCGGAACAACGACAGGCGCTTACCGGAGAGCAGGCGCGACGACAGGCGGCCGATACGTTCTTTGCGCAGTATGATCAGCATCCGGAGCAGGCCGAAGCCTACGAGCGTTTCTGTCACGACCAGCGCCAATGGCTGGATGATTATGCGCTGTTCATGGCGTTGCGCGATTGCTACCCGGGCGATGACTGGACGAAGTGGCCGGATGATATTCGCCTGCGCCGGGCACAGGGCATGGCGCGCATGCGTCGGGAGCTCAGTCAGAGCATTGAAGCGCGTCGGTTTGAGCAGTTTGTTTTTGACTGGCAGTGGCAAGCGCTGCGTCAGTACGCACGGGAGCGAGAGGTTGCACTGTTCGGTGATATGCCGATTTTTGTGGCTCATGACAGCGCCGATGTCTGGGCCAACCAGGACCTGTTCAAGCTGGACGCAGACGGCCAGCCCCTGAGTGTCGCCGGGGTGCCGCCGGACTACTTTTCCGAAGACGGACAGCACTGGGGCAATCCACATTACAACTGGGATGAAATGCAGGCCAACGGCTTTCGCTGGTGGCGCGAGCGACTGAACACGCAACTGCGTTGGTTCGATCTGATTCGGCTGGATCACTTTCGGGGGCTGGAAGCCTTCTGGGAAATTCCGGCGGCAACTCCGCAGCCACGACTGGGACGATGGGTCGAGGCGCCGGGACGGGCTCTGCTCAACAGCCTGTTCCGGGAACACAAGAACCTGCCCCTGGTGGCCGAAAACCTCGGCTTTATAACCCGAGCGGTCGAGGCCTTGCGCGAAGAGTTTCGCCTTCCCGGCATGGTGGTATTGCAGTTTGCCTTCGATGGCAATGCCGACAACCCTCATCTGCCCCATGCTTACGACCCTCACTCGGTCGTGTACACCGGAACTCACGACAACGACACCAGCCTCGGCTGGTATCAGCAGCAGCCTGAATCGGTTCGCACGCGCCTGATCGAGTACTGCCATCAAAGTCAGGAGCCCATGCCCCAACTGTTGGTGCAACTGGCACTATCTTCGGTGGCACGACTGGCCATCATTCCCTTTCAGGATTTACTCGGCCTCGGCTCCGAGCAGCGGATGAACCGCCCGGGTACCGAGGACGGCAATTGGCGCTGGCGTTTTGTCTGGCCCCAGGTGCCGCCGAGCCTGAATGAGTCGATCCATCACTGGTTAACGCTTTACGGGCGGCAACCCAATTTACCCTTGCAACCATCAAGATCATGAGGTAACCCATGGAGCATCGATGCAGTCGACGAGTCTCACTCAATATCAACACACTGATCTACAAGCACGGTGTACCGGTGGCGATGGGGCGAATCAAAAACGGTAGTAGTCACGGTCTCTATCTGGAAACCGACTACCAGGACGTGCGTGAGCTGCAGAAACTGGAGCTGGAAGTACTGCTGGGGGATCGCGTCAAGGGCAATCGGCGCTGTTGCGTAGCCGCTCTGGTGGTGCGTAAATCCATGACGGGCGTGGGCCTGGAAATGGAGATGCTTGAAGAGCATGGTGCCAAACCCCTGCGAGAGTTTATCGAGCAACGTCAGCGAGACCCTCACCGCATGAATCGGGACCTTTTGGCCAATACGGCCGCGCGCGCCGCGCAACTGGCCCCCGATGAATCATCCCTGGTACGTCGTCCAGTTCGCCACTCCTGATAGCGAGCCATTGACCGGCTGCGGATAGATAAGTTGGGGGCCTGAAAGGCCCCTGCGTGATCTAGTCCTCTGTCTCGGAGTTCTCTGTCTCGGCAGCCTCGGAGGAGGCCCACCCCGCATCCGGCGCGAAACGCTGGCCATGCAACTGCGCGAGCTGTTGCAACCGCTGCTGAATGTCGGCAAAGCCGCGTTCATGGGCGTACTTCATGGGGCCGCCGCGGAAGGGAGCAAAACCGGTACCAAAAATCATCGCACCGTCGAGCAGCTCCTCATTGTCGATGACGCCTTCGCGCAAGCAGGCCATGCAGGCATTGAGCATCGGCAGAATCAATCGGTCCAGAGTCTCTTCCGGTGCCCGGGGTGGGCTGTTGCGTTTTTTGGGCTTGCCTTTGTCCCAGACGTAGAGACCCTCACCGGTTTTTTTGCCGAGTTTTCCCTGATCCACTTTATCCTTGAACCACTGGGGCGTTTCCGGCAGCTCGTTATCCAGCCGTTCACGTAACATCTCCGCCACACCGAGGCAGATATCCAACCCCACCTGATCGGCCAACTCAATGGGCCCCATGGGCATACCGAAATCCAGCGCTACCTGATCGATACTTTCCGGGCTGTGGCCTTCATCCAGCATGACGATGGCTTCGATCAGGTAAGGGGTCAGCGCCCGATTGACCAGAAACCCGGGGGCACTGGATACGGGGGTGGGTAGCCGACTGATCTGACCGACAAACTTTTTCGCGCGCTCGAAGGTTTCGTTGTTCATCTTCGAGTGCTGTACCACTTCGACCAGCAGCATTTGCGCGACCGGATTAAAGAAGTGTACGCCCACCATCCGCTCCGGATGTTTCAATCCGTCCTGGAGTTGTTCCAGCGGAATACTGGACGTGTTGGTGGCCAAAATGGCACCGTCTTTCAGTTTCGGCTCCACCTCGGCGAACACCTTGTGCTTTATTTCCAGCTTTTCCGGAACGGCCTCCAGTACAAGATCGGCCTGGGCAATACCGTCGTGATGAAAATCGGGAATCAGCCGGTCCAGAACGGCCCGAGTGTCCGCACTGGAGAAGCGCTTCTTGCGGCACAGGGCTGCTGTTTTGCCAATCGCTTTGGCAATCATTTCCGGTTGGGTATCAAACAGCGTGACCCTAAGCCCCTGAATGGCACACCAGCCGGCGATGTCGGCGCCCATGGCACCGGCGCCAATAACGTGCACTTGTCGAATGGGTGCCACCTGCGGATCAACGGATGTAAGTGCCTTCATCTGTTCGCGCAGGAAAAAGACCCGCACCAGATTGCGCGAGGTGTCGCTGGTCAGCAGTTTGGCAAAGGAGTCCACTTCGTGGCGTAAAAGGTCGGTTCCGTTGCGGCCGTATTTTTCCCACAGGTCCACCAGGGCGTAGGGGGCGGGGTAATGTTCCGGCGGCGCTTTTTTCGCAGCCTGGGCACGCATTTTTTTGCCGACAAACCGACGCAGGGGATCAATCCGGAACAGCCTGGCCTGCCAGGTGTTTTTGCGTTTTTTAACCTTCCCGGACATGACGGCGCTGATTGCATTGGCCACGTGCCGTTCCTGTACCACCAGATCGACCAGGCCCTGCGCTTTGGCTTTGCGGTCACGGGTATTCTTCCCGGTCAGCATCATGGTCATGGCGGCCACCGGGTGAATCAGATCCACCAGCCGGCCGGTTCCGCCCAAGCCCGGATGCAGGCCCAGCAGCACTTCAGGTGTGCCCATGGATGCGCCGGCCACCGCTATGCGGTAGTCGCAACACAGAGCCAGCTCAAGACCACCGCCAAGCGCTGCGCCGTGAATCACCGCCACCGTCGGGTAGGGCAGGTCGACCAGTCGCTTGACCAGCCCGTGAGCGCGGGTCAGCTTTTCGCTCACTTCCTGCTCGCTGTGCAGATGCCGAAACTCCTTGATATCAGCTCCCACGCAGAAGCTTCCCGGCTTGCCCGAGCGCAGCACCAGGCCCGTGGGCGGATTGTCCTGCAGGGCATCCAGCACCTGACCCAGCTCCTCCAGTACATCGGCTGAAAGAACGTTGACGCTGGAGTCGGCTTTGTTCAGCAACAGCCAGGCAACATCCTGTTCATCCCGGCCGAGTTGCCAGTGCTGCCAGGGACCGGGGTTATCCCTGGACGGTTCGTGGCCAAAGGGCCCCAGCTCCAGGGCGCGCGCTTGCAGGGCAGAATAGACGGGACCAGTCATAGCGCTCTCCTTAAACTCGTTCGATCATCATGGCGCCGGCCTGGCCGCCACCGATGCATTGGGTGGCGATGCCACGTTTGAGACCTTTGCGCTCAAGGGCGTTGAGCAGGTGCAACACGATGCGGTTACCGCTGGTGCCCACCGGATGCCCGAGGGCCACCGCGCCGCCATCAATGTTGAGCTTGTCCCGGTCAATGCGACCGAAACAGTGCTCCAGCTTGAGCGCTTCGCGGCAGAAAGTTTCATCTTCCAGCGCCGCAAGGCAGGCGAGCACTTGCGCGGCAAAGGCTTCGTTGAGCTCCCACAGGTCGATGTCGTCGAGCCGGTACTGGTGACGTGACAACAACTGCGCAATACTCATCGCCGGGCCCAGACCCATGATTTCGGGGTCTAGGGCAGACCAGCAGCTATCGGTAATCACCGCTCGCGGCGTCAGGTTGTGTTTTTTTACCGCTTCTTCCGAAGCCAGAATCATCCAGGACGCACCGTCAGTGATCTGGGAGCTATTGCCCGCGGTCACGATGCCGTAGGGGCGTTCGAACACCGGTCGAAGTTTGGCCAGATGCTCGACCGAACTATCCGGCCTAACACCGTCGTCTTCTTTGTAAATACGCCCGTCGGCGGAAATCGCCGGGACCACTTCGTTGTCCAGCCAGCCTTCCCGTTGGGCCCGGGCCAGACGCAGGTGACTGCTTACCGCGTATTCATCGGCCTGGGCTCGGGTAATGCCGAACAGTTGGGCAATGACTTCCGCCGTCTGCCCCATATTGAGCTCGACAATGGGATCGGTGAGACCACGCTCTAGCCCGATCACGGGTTTGAACAGGGAAGGGCGGAACCGTCCCAGCGCTTTCAGTTTGGCCATGGGGCTTTTGGCGAGCTGAAGGTCCGCCAGCCAGTTCACCGCTTTCTGTTGCAACAGCAGCGGGGAGTGGCTCAGTGCTTCAGCACCACCCGCCAATATAAGGTCCGCACTACCACCCTGGATGGTGCGGTATGCGGTATCGATGGACTGCATGCCCGACCCGCAATTGATCTGTACCGTAAAGGCCGGCATGGCCTCGCCCATGCCCAGGCGCAGCGCCGCCACGCGCGCCGGATTCATCTCCTCGGAAATCACATTCACGCAACCGAGAATCACCTGGTCAAACTCGGTGGGGGCCATCGGTTGGCGCAACAGCAGCGGTCGTCCGGCCTGAACGGCCAAATCGACCGGCGTGAAGGGACCCGGCCGGCCTCGCGCTTTCAGAAAGGGCGTTCGGGCGCCATCAACCAGGTAGACCGGGCGCCTCACAGACGGTGAGTTCGAATCATTCGCCATGGTGGCTCCTTTTAAAGTCACGGCATTCGATAAGTTCAGCCTCAAGCATAAGGCTTTAGGGCACCGAGCGCCAACTTTGGCGAGCCCGCCTGATTTCGGTTCTGCCACGAGCGGTTTACTCTTGCGACAAACCGAAAATCAAACTAATCTAGGCGATCAAGCTCGCTGTGTCTGACGGAGTAGCGGGTGTTGTGAAAACAACAGAGTGAACCGGGACGATGGGGCATATAACCAGCAGCGAAGCATCGCTCATAGAGGCCTTTGATCATTATTTTCGGGTGTTCCTGACCGGTCGTGACCCAGAAGCATCCGCAGCGCTGGCAACGGATGGGATTACCGGTTTCGGCACAGGTCGAGATGAACGGGTTTATGGGTTGGATTCGGCGCTGCACCTGTACCAACGGGAAGTGGAATCGGTCCCCGATCCCATTCACTTTACCGTGCACCGACGCAAGGCCATCCTGCTGGATGATCAATACGGGCTGGTCATGGGCGAGATGGACTGGCACACCGAAATACGGCAACGCAAAGTCACCTTCTTCGGGGTTCGGGTATCGCTGATCATGGCTCGCGATGGCGGCCACTGGAAGGTGGTTCATAAACACTTGTCCCAACCGTCCACCGCCCATGGGCCCGATGAAGGCTATCCGCTGAGAGAAATTGAAGCCGAGTCCATCGTCCTGGAGCGCATGGTTGAGCAGCGTACCCTGGAGCTTGAGCAGGCGCACCAGGAAATGCAGCGTCTGGCCGTTACCGACCCGCTGACGGGCCTGTTTAACCGGGTCAAGATTGACGATGTCCTCAATTTGGAGCTCAGCCGTCAGACTCGCCAACCGGATCCACTGTCGGTGATCATGTTGGATATTGATGATTTTAAGCCGATCAACGACCGGTACGGCCATCGCAAAGGCGATGAGGTTCTGGCTCAGTTCGCCACGATACTGACCTCCCGCAGCCGCAAAACCGACTGCCTCGGCCGCTGGGGTGGAGAAGAGTTTTTGATTGTCTGTCCCAACACTGAGTTGGCAGCCGCCGAGCGACTGGCCGAAGATCTCCGCCGAGTAATTGCCTCCCACCCGTTTGATCTCGGCCAGCCATTGACGGCCAGCTTGGGCGTGGCCGAAAGCTGTTTTGGCGACACGCCCGAAACGCTGGTGGAGCGTGCCGATGTCGCGCTCTATTCGGCCAAACACCAGGGGCGCAACCGAGTGACCGGCGCGCCCCTTGCCTCAGGGTAGGGCATCCAGCTCGGCCCGAAGCGCCTCTCCTGTGGGCTTGAGTTGAGCCAGCCCTTTTGCCGTGCGACGTTCGCTGAGCCAATAGAGGATCGGAGCGGCAATAAAGATAGACGAGCCGGTTCCCACAACAATGCCAAACAGCATCGGCCAGGCGAAGCTCTGTACTGCGGCGCCACCCGCAATCGCCATTGGAACAATAGCCAACACGGTGGTGATTGAGGTCAATAAGGTGCGGCTCAGAGTCGCGGAAATACTGTCGTTAAACAGCGTCCACAACGAGGGTCCGACGGTATCCTGGAA
>NZ_DFTP01000029.1:277-3223 GCF_002381585.1 Marinimicrobium sp. UBA4209 | reverse complement strand
TTTTCTACCTTATAACTGACTACAGAAAGTTACGCAAGAAGCCTCCCGTAGGTCGGATTAGGCCAAAGGCCGTAATCCGACACTCACCGAAAACAAAAACGGCACCCGAGGGTGCCGTTTTTCGTTCTTCGTTTTATGCTCGCCGTTGGCGACTTTTCTGATTTGGTCGACCGCCATTGCTATTCTTGCGGGCGCTGGACGGCGCGTTGTTGCGGGCACGGTTGCCGCCCGGTTTGGCGCTTCGGCCCCGACCGCCGCCATTGTTCTGGCGACCCAGCTGAATGGGCTCCGGGCGAATACTCGGGTCCGGCTCAAAGCCGTCGACCACCACTTTTTCCACGTTGGTTTTGATCAGCTTCTCAATGTTGCGCATGAAGTTGTGTTCATCTACGCACACCAATGAAACTGCAACACCTTCACGTTCCGCACGGCCGGTGCGACCGATGCGGTGGACGTAATCTTCCGGCACATTGGGCAGCTCGTAGTTCACCACGTAGGGCAGCTGATCAATATCGATACCGCGAGCGGCGATATCGGTGGCGACCAGAGTGCGAACCTTGCCGCTTTTGAAATCGGCCAGTGCTTTGGTACGTGCGCCCTGACTCTTGTTGCCGTGAATTGCAGCGGCAGTAATGCCGTCATTCTGCAGTTGCTCGGTCAAGCGGTTGGCGCCATGTTTGGTACGGGTGAATACCAGCACCTGCTTCCAGTCACCATCACCAATAAGGTAGGACAACAGCTCGCGCTTGCGATTGCGATCCACCGGGTGCACCCGCTGGGTGATGCGCTCGGCGGTGGTGTTGCGCGGCGCGACTTCGATCAGCTCGGGCTGGTTCAGCAGCTTGTCCGCCAGTTGCTTGATCTCATCCGAGAAAGTAGCGGAGAACAACAGGGTCTGTTTCTGTTTGGGTAGCAGCTTCAGGACTTTTTTGATGTCGTGAATAAAGCCCATATCCAGCATGCGGTCCGCTTCGTCCAGTACCAGGGTTTCCACCCGGTCCAGTTGCAGAGCGTTTTGCTGTACCAGGTCCAGAAGGCGGCCCGGTGTGGCCACCAGAATGTCCACGCCTTTGCGCAGCGTCATCATCTGGGGGTTGATGCTCACCCCACCGAAGACCACGGTGGAGCGCAGCGGAAGATGCTTGCCATAGGTGCGCACGCTGTCGTGCACCTGGGCGGCGAGTTCGCGGGTCGGCGTCAGGATGAGCGCGCGCACCGGGCGATACTTCTGGCCGGATACGTCTTTACGACTCATGTTTTCCAGCAGCGGCAGGGTAAAGCCGGCGGTTTTACCGGTACCGGTCTGGGCGGCCGCCATCAGATCGCCGCCTTGGAGGACGGTGGGAATGGCTTTGGCCTGAATGGGCGTAGGTACGGAGTAGCCCGCGTCGTCAAGCGCACGCAGGAGTTCGGCGCGAAGGCCGAGTTCAGCAAATGTCATGAAATGTGTTTCCTGTGGCCCGATCCCTGCCCAGCAAATGTGGGTACGGTCTGGGTGAGCCATGATGAGGTATCAGAGAAGAGCGACGCCGACCGAAGGACGCCGAAGCGCGGACTATAACACAGTTGTTTGGGGAGCGCACGGTAGATTTGTTTACCTCAAGAAGCTATCTCGCATGGGGGTCTTTGGTTTTGGTTGCGGCGGATGCGGCCTCCGGCCTCCGAAGCGTCGGACCGATCCGCCCTACGGAGAGCTTGGTGACGGAAAATTGACTTGGGGTTTTATTTGAGTCCTGTAACTTATTGAATAATAAAAGAAAACCAGATTGGCACCCTCCTTGCAAAAACCGATATCAAGCAATGGCCTCGCGCCAGAAACCCGTAACATGACAGAGGGAGTGCCCCATGGCTGAGGGTGCATCGACCATTTCCGAGAAGTCCGCCGCCAGTGCAAGGGCTGACGTGGTCAGTCTGCGTCCGTCGACGTCGGGCCCCGCAGGTGAAGCGGATGGCGCGCGCGATCAGGGCTTTGACCTGTTTGAGGATCTGTCCCAGCGGTTGGTGACCTCCCACGAAATGCTGGAGAGGAAGGTGGCGGAGCTCAGCGGTGAGCTGTCCAGCCTCGAGAAAGAGCGCCGTGAGGCTCAGGTTGAAAAGGAAAAAATTGCCAACCGTCTCGATAACCTGATCAATTTTCTGCCCGGCGGGGTGATTGTGCTCGACTCCACGGGGCGGGTCACTGAAGCTAATCCGGTGGCCGTGGACCTTCTGGGTGAGCCGCTGGAGGGCATGCCCTGGCGGGAGGTCATTGCGCGCTCGTTCAAGCCGCGCAGTGATGACGGGCATGAAGTGTCGCTGCAGGATGGGCGACGTATCCGTATTGCGACCCGCAACCTGGGTGTCGATGGCCAGATCATTCTTCTGACGGACCTGACCGAAACCCGGCGGTTACAGAGCGAGCTCAGTCGGCACGAACGGCTGTCGGCCCTGGGCAAAATGATGTCCGCACTGGCACACCAGATCCGTACACCGCTCTCGACCGCCATGTTGTATGCAGGACACCTGCGCAATAGTGAGCTGGACGAGTCACGTCGCGGTGAGTTTACCGACAAATTATCCAGCCGACTCAATCACATCGAGCGACAGATTCAGGACATGTTGCTGTTCGTGAAAGGCGAGCTGCCCCTGAATGATTACGTCACCGTTGAGGATCTGCAAAATGGCCTGGCGGAAGCGCTGGAAGTGCCGCTGAACACCTCCGCCAGCCACTGCCAGTGGTTGAACAGTTGTGCCCACGTGCATCTGCGTTGCAATCGCGAAGCGCTGATTGGTGCTTTGCAGAATCTGGCGAACAACAGCATTCAGGCGGTCGGTAAAGGCGCCGAGCTGTTGATCAATTTCAAACATGAAGTGGTGCAAGGCCAACATTGGTTGGCGATTCATCTGACTGACAAAGGCCCGGGCATTGATCCGGAATTGTTGCCGCGGGTGCGGGACCTGTTTGTG
>NZ_DFTP01000029.1:0-175 GCF_002381585.1 Marinimicrobium sp. UBA4209 | reverse complement strand
CAAATCCCAGGGTACCGGTCTCGGGTTGGCGGTGGTGCAGGCGGTTTCGAGAGCGCACGGCGGTGCCTTTGATTTGCGCTCGGAGGTGGGGCAGGGCACCAGTGCAACCGTGTTGTTGCCGCTGACACAGCCATTGCCGTGGAGTTAGATGATGTCGGGTTACGCTTCGCTAACC
>NZ_DFTP01000104.1:16763-19333 GCF_002381585.1 Marinimicrobium sp. UBA4209 | reverse complement strand
GCGCATGAGCCTGGCCGTGAACGGCCTGCGCGGGCAGATTCTGCAGGGCATCTACTACTACGACGATCACTTCGGCTCGTTCGGCAACTTTGATTACGTACTGGCCAACCCGCCGTTTAACGTGGATGAAGTGTCGCTCTCCGGGGTGGAAAAAGACCCGCGCTTTAACACCTACGGCATCCCGCGCAAAAAGACCAAGGCGAAAAAATCCGAACAGGGCAAAGAAACGGTGCCCAACGCCAACTATTTGTGGATCAACCTGTTCGCCACCTCGCTGCGCGAGCCGGACAACAAGCACCCCGGTGGCCGTGCGGCGTTGGTTATGGCCAACTCCGCCTCCGATGCGCGCCACTCCGAGGCGGACATCCGCCAGACCCTGATCGAAAATAACCTGATCTACGGCATGCTCACCCTGCCGTCCAATATGTTCTACACCGTCACCCTGCCTGCCACTCTGTGGTTCTTCGATAAGGGAAAGACGGACGAGCGCATACTGTTTATCGACGCGCGCAATATCTTTACCCCCATCGACCGCGCCCACCGCGAATTCTCGGAAGAGCAGATCCAGAACATCGCCATTATCAGCCGCCTGCACAAAGGCCGTAGCGATGAGTTCGTTGCGCTGGTCGAGCGCTATTTTGAGCAGGGCATGGCGCGGCTAGTGGAGAACCAAAAGCAGGTGGAACCGGTGGCCGAGCAACTGCTGGCGGTGCTGGATGGCAATCAAGAAGGTCAAGCCGGTAAACAAGCCGTGGCCAGTCTGGTGGATACCTGGAAGGGCCTGGCGCCCCTGCAAAAAGCCTGGGCCGCTTACCAGAAAAAACACACGGCCAAAGCAACGGCTTATAAAAAGAACCGCGCCCAGCACGAACTGCGCGCTACCTTCGACCCTTTCTTCACCGCCCTGCACGATAGCCTCAAGCAGGTCGACAAGGCCGTGCGCCGCCACGAAAAAGCCCTAGCGGAAGGCGCCAAACAGGTCGGCAAACGCCAGAGCACCGATCGCGCCACCCGGCAACTGAAAGCTGCGCTGGAAGAATTGCATAAGGAGGTGAAAAACGCCGAAAGCAGCTTTGGCCATATTCTCTGGTTGCAGGAACGCTTCCCCGAAGCGCAAAACGAGGATGTGACCGGTTTGTGCAAACTGGCTGACCCTGAGGAAGTAAAAGAACAGGACTATTCGCTGAATCCTGGGCGCTATGTGGGTGTGGTTATTGAGGAGGATGGGAGAACGGAAGAAGAGTTTATTGATGAGTTTCTAAAGCTTGATGGCGACTTAGCTGTGCAGGCACAAGTTGCAGGAGACTTGGAAAACTTGATTCATGCAAACACCAGAGCATTGCTTGGAGAATAAATGAATGAGTTTTCGGAAATTAAACTAGGAAGTGCCGTAACGTTTCAGCGCGGCTTCGATATTACAAAGGCTGAACAGTCGCCGGGAATCGTGCCGATAATTTCTTCGTCGGGGATTTCAAGTTATCACAATAAAGTTAAAGTTAAAGCTCCGGGAGTAATAATAGGTCGAAAAGGTACGCTTGGAACGGTGCATTTCATTGGGCAGGACTTTTGGCCGCATGACACAACATTATGGGTTAAGGATTTCAAGGGTAACATTCCACAGTTTGTCGCCTACTTTTTGCGCACATTAAGGTTGGACAATTTCGATACCGGGTCATCTAACCCGACCCTAAACCGCAATCATATTCACAAAATAAAAATACTATTTCCGGAAGACCCTGTAACACAACGCAAAATCGCCGCCATCCTGACGGCCTACGACGATCTGATCGAAGTCAACAAGCGCCGCACTGCGCTGCTGGAAAAAATGGCCGAGGAACTTTACCGCGAATGGTTTGTGCGCCTGCGCTTTCCCGGTTATAAGAACACCCGTTTCGTAAAAGGTGTGCCGGAGGGGTGGAAGATGCAGCAAATTGAAGACGCATTTGAGTTTACCGGCGGTGGTACGCCATCAAAATCTGTTCCTGGCTTTTGGGCTGATGGGACAGTGAACTGGTTTACACCCTCGGATATCACCGGTGCAGCGGGGATATTCTGTTCTGATTCAGAGGATCGTTGCTCTGAAGAAGGGCTAGCGCGAAGTTCGGCACGGCTTTTCCCCGCATACTCAGTCATGATGACGAGCCGTGCAACCATTGGTGCAATCGGCATCAATACGACGCCTGCCTGCACCAATCAGGGATTTATCACTTGCATACCTAATGAGAAATACCCTCTGCCTTATCTATATCAGTGGTTGAAATTGGCAAGACCATACTTCGAGCAGCTATGTGGAGGGGCGACATTTCCAGAGTTAACGAAGGGCACCTTCAAGAAGCTGGAGATTCTTTCGCCAACGGAAGAAGTAATTGAGGCATTCACCGAGCGATCTGCACCAATATTTACAACAATAGAGAATCTATTGGAACAGAACCAAAATCTAACCAAAACCCGCGACCTGCTCCTCCCGCGCCTGATCTCCGGCAAGCTGTCCGTGGAAGACCTGGATATCCAGTTCCCGCCCAGCATGCAGGAAGTCCCAGTCGAGCAGGAGTCTCCGCCGGAGGCCCGCC
>NZ_DFTP01000104.1:14444-16649 GCF_002381585.1 Marinimicrobium sp. UBA4209 | reverse complement strand
GCCGTGCCTGAAGCCGTAGCCGATAACAGCCCGGAACACCGGCGGGCACCGGTCACTGTTCAAAACAACGGATATCTGAGAAGATGCCTTACGACCTGCTCAAAATAGACCAATATTGAGCAGGTTTGCCGCTAGCCGAAGGAATCCTGCCATGGTGCTGACCATCCGCGAACACTTTCCGCCCCAGGAGCCGCTGGAGACGCCGGCGGTGCTGCGGGCGCTGGTGGCGGCGCATCGCCATCTGGCGGAGCTGAAAGGTGTGGCACGCAGCATCCCCAATGAGCGGCTGCTGGTGTCCACTCTGTCCCTGCAAGAGGCGCAAAGCAGTTCGGAAATCGAGAACATTATCACTACCCAGGATGCTCTCTACCGCTATCAGGTGCAGCCCGGCTCGGTGGACCCGGCCAGCAAGGAGGTGGCCTGGTATGCCCAGAGCCTGGAGGTGGGTTTTCAGGCGGTGCGTGCCTCCGGGCTGTTGCGCCTGAGTACCATCCTTGAGGTGCAGGCCACCCTGGAAGGCAACGATGCTGGCTTGCGCCGCACCCCTGGCACCGTGCTGAAAAACGAGCGCACTGGCGAGGTGGTGTATCAGCCGCCCTCGCCGGAGCAGCTGCCTGCCCTGATGGACGAGCTGGTGAGCTGGATCCATGCCGATGCCGAGAACAGCGGTGAAAACGAGCTGGACCCGCTGGTGCGCATGGCGGTCATGCATCACCAGTTCGAGACCATCCACCCGTTCTATGACGGCAATGGCCGCACCGGGCGCATTCTCAATATCCTGTTTTTGGTGCGCGCCGGGCTGCTGGATTCGCCCATCCTCTACCTGAGCCGCTACATCAGTCAGACCAAGGCGGATTACTATGCCGAGTTACAGAAGGTGCGCGACAGCGGCGATTGGGAAGGCTGGCTGCTTTATATGTTGCACGGTGTGGCGGTAACCGCCCGCCACACCACCGCGCTGGTGGAGCAGATTGCCCGCTTGCTGCAAAAGCAAAAGCACGAAATTCGGGCTCATTACCGCTTTTACAGCCAGGACCTGATCAACAATATTTTTTACCACCCTTACACCAAGGTAGCCTTTGTCGAATACGACCTGGGGGTATCGCGCGCCACCGCCAACCGATACCTGGATGAACTGGCCAAAGGCGGTATTCTCGACAAACATCGCCTGGGGCGCGAAAACTACTACATCAATCGTGAGCTGGTGCAGTTGCTGTTCAATCTGCCGCCCCTGGATATGCCACCTTTGAAGAATCAGGGAGTGCTCTAGCCTATGCCGAATTTCCTGTCTGAAGACCACATCGAGCAGGCTATAGTGCAGCGCTTGCAGCACCTGTATGGCTACGATGTGCTGGATTGTTATACCAGCGATGCGGCGGACCTGAATGACGGCTCCGGACGCGTGGACAAGCGCGAGGTGATTTTGCGCGATCGCCTGAAAGCGGCGGCCATGCGCCTGAACCCGGAGATTCCCGAGACGGCCATCGACGATGCGCTGGATCAGGTCTGCGACCAACGCCAGGCCATGGCGATGATGGTGGCCAATCGCGAGCTGGACAGCCTGATCCGGGACGGCGTGCGGGTGGAGTTCAAAGACAGTGACGGGCGCAATCGCAAAGAGCGGGTCAAGTTGATTGACTTTGAGGCGTCGGACAATAACCACTTTCTCGCGGTGACCCAGTTGTGGATTCAAAGCACCGGCGCGGCGGCCAAGGCGGGCTATCGGCGGCCGGATATTCTGCTGTATATCAACGGTCTGCCGCTGGTCTTTATTGAGCTGAAGAACTCTAACGTCAAGCTGCGTAGTGCCTACGATGACAATCTGACCAATTACAAGGCCGATATTCCCCAGTTGTTCCTCACCAATGTGTTTTGTGTGTTCAGCAACGGCCTGGAAACGCGCCTGGGCAGCCTGAGTGCCGAGTGGGAACACTTTTTCCATTGGCTGCGCCCGGAAGACGAGAAAGAAAAAATACGCCGCGACCAGATTCGCGAGCAGGGCACCAGTACCGAGCGCCTACTTCAGGGCCTGTGTGCCAAAGAAAAGCTGCTGGACTATGTGGAAAACTTTGTGATTTACCACAAGGGTACGCAGAAAATCATTGCCCAGAACCACCAGTTTATCGGCGTAAACAAGGGCTTCGACAAGTTTCTGCGCCGAGAGGAGTTCGGTGGCAAGCTCGGGGTATTCTGGCACACCCAAGG
>NZ_DFTP01000104.1:8068-14354 GCF_002381585.1 Marinimicrobium sp. UBA4209 | reverse complement strand
AGTTCGGTGGCAAGCTCGGGGTTTTCTGGCACACCCAAGGCTCGGGCAAGAGTTTTTCCATGATTTTCTATGCCCGCAAAATCATCCGCAAGGTGCCGGGCAATTACAGTTTTGTGGTGGTCACCGATCGGGACGACCTGGACCGGCAGATTTACCGCAACTTCCTCAACACCGAAACCGTCAAGAAGGCCGATGCCGCCCAGCCGAAAGACAGCGAACAGCTGCGCGCTTTTCTGGGCCAGAACAAGAAACTGGTGTTTACCCTGATCCAGAAATTCCGCTGGCCCAAAGGCAAGCGCTACCCGCTGTTGTCGGATCGCGACGACATCATCGTGATTGTCGATGAGGCCCACCGAACCCAGTACAAAACGCTGGCGGAGAACATGCGTGCCGGCCTGCCCAACGCCCAGTACCTGGCCTTCACCGGCACACCACTGCTGGGGCGCGAGCGCAAGACCAACGACTGGTTTGGTGATTATGTCTCGGAGTACAACTTCAGCCAATCCATGGACGATGGCGCCACAGTGCCGCTGTTCTACAAAAAGCGCGTACCGGAGGTGCTGAACCAGAACGAGGACCTGAGCGACGAGTTCTACGCGATTCTGGAAGATGAAAACCTCGACGAGGCACAGCAGGAAAAGCTGGAGCGTCGCTTCGCCACGGAACTGCAAGTCATCAAACGCGACGATCGGCTGGAGACCATTGCCCGAGATCTGGTTTACCACTTTCCACGCCGGGGCTATCTGGGTAAAGGCATGGTGATTGCGGTGGACAAGTTCACTGCGGTGAAAATGTATGACAAAGTGCAGCGCCTGTGGAAAGCCGAGATCAAAGCGTTGCGCGGCGAGATCAAAAAGACTAGTGATGAACTGCACAAAGCGCGTTTGCAAAAGCAGTTGGAATGGATGCGCAAGGTGGAGATGGCGGTGGTCGTCAGCGCCGAAAACGGCGAGGAAGAAAAATTCGACGCCCACAATCTCGACATTCGCCCGCACCGCAAACGCATGGATCAACTGGATGCCCATGGCCACGACCTGGAATACAACTACAAGGACCCGGAACATCCCCTGCAACTGGTGTTCGTCTGTGCCATGTGGCTGACCGGCTTTGATGCGCCCACCGTATCCACGCTTTACCTCGACAAGCCCCAGAAAGACCACACCCTGATGCAGACCATCGCCCGCGCCAACCGCGTGAGCTCGCACCGCATCAATGGCGTGGAAAAAACGAACGGCGAAATTGTCGACTATTACGGCGTGATCGGTCGCTTGAGGAAGGCCATCAAGGACTATGGGCAGGGTGACGACGGAGGGGATGAACCGCCGGTCAAGGATAAGGATGAGCTATTTACTTTGTTGGTAGATGCCATTGAGCAGGCACGCTTCTTTTGTGTAGAGCGCGATATTGTTATCGACGAGGCCTTGGCTTCCGACGATGTATTCAAGAAGGTGGGCCTGTTTGAAGCGTGGGCAGACACTCTGCTTGCTAAAGATGAATGGCGAAAATCCTTTAACGTATTCGAGAACACCATTACGGCGCTCTATGAAGCCTGCAAGCCAGAGATTCTGGGTGACCCTGTTGTTCGCAAAGTGGCCCTGTTTCAGTACCTGCGTGGTGTTCTGGATAGCATTATCGAACAGCAGGATATTGATTCCGCCACCCGGAAAATCAACGAATTGCTTGATGAAAGCCTGATTGTCGATGATAAGAAGTTCGGCGAGGTCAAAGAGGATCCAGCCGATTGGCAAATTACACAAAAAGGCAAGACCTGGGATTTGAGCAAAGTCGACTTCGACAAACTCAAAGAGGATTTTGATAAGACCAAGTACAAAAACATAGAAATTGCCGATCTGCGCGTGTTTCTGGAGAAGAAACTACAGGATATGCTCAATCAAAACCGCACTCGCCGCGATTTTGCCGAGCGCCTACAAGAGATTATCGATAACTACAACGCGGGCAGTAGCTCGGCGGATGAGTCCTACGCCCAGCTTCTGGAAGAGATGGCGGCCCTGAAGGAAGAGGAAGATCGACATATCCGTAAAGGGCTAACCGAAGATGAGCTGGAAATATACGACTTGCTCTGTAAAGACAATATGACCCAGGCCGAGGAAAAGAAGGTGCGCCTCGCGGCCAAAGCTTTGCTTAAGCGCCTTACCGAGGAAAAGCCAAAAGTGCTGGTGCAGGGCTGGTACAAGGATATGCAGACGAGGCTTGCCGTGCGTGATGAAGTAGGTGCGGTGCTGGATGAGCACCTTCCCGAAGAAGGCTACGACAAGGACCTTTTTATACAGAAGCGTGACCGGGTTTTTGAATTGACGCTGGATCTGGCCATCAATCATCAGCGCTGGGCCGCTTAGCGGGAGTTTGATTGCCTAAAAAGTTGCTGCACGCGGGTGCATTACTCGCTTTGCTCGTAATTTGCTGGTGAGCAAGACGTTAAATAAAAAAAGGGGAGTGCCTTGTGAGTGAGTGGGTTAAGGAAATTACTAAATTCTTGTCCTCAATCATTGCCGCATTTGCTGCATATTTCTCCTGTCGAGCGATAGTTGAGAATAGGAAAAATGTTTTTCTTTTTGACAAGAATCGAGTCGTATTATCTGTTAATAGCATTGCCAGTGGGTTTGAGTCTAAATTTGGCGATTTCAAGATCTCTGAGTATTCTGATGAGCAGGCCAGAATTTTGGCTTCTAAATACTATTTCGACCCAGAGTACTATGGGCGCTTCACAGATGTACTCGTTAGGCTTCATGGGTTAGAGAAGAAAGAGGGCGAGTGGCCCCGGCAGAATACGAGAGGATGGTGGCGTGGAACGAAGCGTGTCCATTTTATCGGGGGAGCATCACAAGCTGAAAAATGCGGGGTTGGCTTTCAGAAATGACAATCGAAAACGACGAGCAATTATATGAAGCTGTCGAAGAGGCTGGAGCCACTTTACAGTCTATCCAAGACTATGTGCAACGAGACTTCTCCCGGAGCGCCAAAGTTCGATTCCCGCGTGGGTATATTCGCACGGCTCAGGAAGCTAGAGGCCGTCTCTCCTGTTTAAACGACCGTAGCCTCAAAAGCAACATTGCTTATACCATGCAGCTCGCGGACGTACAGCATTGGCTCATGATGCGAACGGATCTTGGCGGCATGGCCAAGGAAATGGTCATAAAGCTTCAGATATTCCTACTAGGCACAATTGTGGAGAGTGTTACGAAGGTATATCTGCGAGGAAGGTGTGGTCGGAACTTTAACAGCAGAGCAGAGTACCTCCACGAGCACGAATTAATAAGCGAGGAGCTACGGGATGACATTATCTGGCTTTGGCAAATCCGGAATAGGATGCATCTTTTTCAACTGGACGAAATCGAATGGCTGGCAAACCAGTACACCATAGCTAATCACAATAGAGCCGTACGCGCATTTCGGGGTCTCCTTGAGGCGCTGGATGA
Organism: Marinimicrobium sp. UBA4209; assembly: GCF_002381585.1. Taxonomy (NCBI): domain Bacteria; kingdom Pseudomonadati; phylum Pseudomonadota; class Gammaproteobacteria; order Cellvibrionales; family Cellvibrionaceae; genus Marinimicrobium; species Marinimicrobium sp. UBA4209. Next base: position 10,917 of record NZ_DFTP01000104.1, on the reverse strand, counting down.
AAGCTAACAAGTCGCTCAAGTGCGTTCCGGCCCTTCGAGCCTCCACCGGACGCGGCTAAAGCCGCGCCGCTTAGGTCAGACGCTACAAAAGTGCGCAAAGCTGATCATATTCCTTAGTTAGCTTACCATTTGAAGCTTTAACCATTCAGCAAAGCCGATTTGATTGCCTCCGCTCCCTTCCGATAACACACCACCGCAAGCAGCTCTGAATCAACCCAAACGCCCCAGTAGCGGCCGCCACGATAGTGCCCGATCTCAATGTTCGGTTTGCGCTTCTTCATGATTCCCTCCATGAGTTTCGATGATACGTAGTCGCCCCTGAACAATTCCCAAGCCTTTGATTTCATTGGCGAATCGGCCCTGATAGGCTATCCGGAATCGCCAGAAACCGTATTTTAACGGTTCGTTTTCTTGCAATACCGAAGAGGGTTTTCGATGGCACATCGACGCTCGCCCGCCGAGGGCGCCGAGAATCAGGAGCGAGATCTGTTCCGTGCCCGCCTGGATGAAATGATCGATATGAGCCACCCGCTGGTACGCGTCAGTCAGGCGATGCCCTGGGAGACGTTGATTGACTCGGTGGGCGAGTCGTTGCCGTTGGTGCCGGCGGGCCCGGGTCGTCGTCCGCTCCCCGCGCGGTTGGTGCTGGGGCTGCTGTATTTGAAGCATGCCTACGATCTGTCCGACGAGGCGGTGTGCGCCCGCTGGCTGGAGAACCCCTATTACCAGTACTTCTGCGGGGAGGTGTTCTTCCAGACTCGGTTGCCGTGCGACCCATCGTCGCTGACGCGGTATCGCAAGCGGTTGGGCGAGGCCGGTGTGGAAGAGCTGCTGGCGCAGACCATTGAAGCGGCGAAGCGGCTCAAGGCGGTACGCCGTTCCGATTTAAAACGAGTGGTGGTGGACAGCACCGTTCAAGAAAAGGACGTGGCGTATCCCACCGACAGTCGGCTGTTGGAAGTGGCTCGCCAGAAGGTGGTGGAAGCGGCGAAGCACGAAGCCATTCCTCTGCGGCAAAGCTACGCCCGGGTGGGCCCGAAACTGGCGATCCAGGCCGGGCGTTACGCGCACGCGAAGCAGTTCAAACGGCTGCGGCGGGTGCTGCGCAAGCAACGCACAATCCTGGGCCGGTTGCGGCGTGACATCGGCCGCAAAGCGAGTCCGGAAGCCTTGGAACGGCTGGCCCCGCCCCTGGAGAAAGCCGAGCGCCTGCACCGTCAGACGCCGAAAGACAAGAACAAGCTCTACGCCTGGCACGCCCCGGAAGTGGAGTGCATCGGCAAAGGCAAAGCCCGGCAGCCCTACGAGTTCGGCGTCAAGGTGGGCATCGCGATCACCGCGAAGAGTGGGCTGATTGTGGGCGCACGCAGCTTCCCGGGGAATCCGTACGATGGCGATACCCTGGCGGAACACCGGGAACAAACCGGCATTCTCACCGGCGTGGAAGCGGAGACGCTGATCGTGGACCTGGGTTACCGGGGCCGGGAACTGGACGGTGCCCGTGTGCTGCACAAGGGCAAACGAAAAACACTGACGCCGAGCGACTGGCGCTGGCTGAAACGACGACAGGCGGTGGAACCGACCATCGGCCATCTGAAAGCGGAACACCGGATGCGGCGTTGCCACCTGAAAGGCCAGCTCGGAGACGCGTTGAACGCGGTGCTCGCGGCTGCCGGCTACAACCTGCGTTGGCTGATGCGGTGGTTGATGCTTTTTTACGCCTGGATACTGGCGTCTGTCATGAGCTGGAGCGATGGGCAGGACGGCGAAACCCCGCTACTGCCAGCCTAAACCGGCTCCGCCGTCGCCTCGCATCGACGAAACGAATGGCGGAGCCGCTTTGTTCAGGGGCGACTACGTAAAGTCATCATAGAAGCTGGCGGTCAGATATGCTACTTATAGTATGTAGATTTATAGTCATCTATAAGAACAATTTGAAATATGACTACTCACATTAATGACGCACAGAAAAAGTTGGGTTCCGTGATTCGGGAGCGAAGACGGGCCTCCGGTATTTCCCAAGAGGCTTTCGCCACCGAGGTCGGGATTCATCGAACCTACATTGGCGCGGTGGAGCGGGGCGAACGAAATGTCTCCCTGGCGAACATTCTGCGTATAGCCAGGGCGTTGAACGTCTCTGCCGCGCAGTTGTTCAAAGAGGCCGACCTTTAGTTCGCACACCATTTGAATACTTCCTCTCCAGGCTCCCCGGTTCGCCACCCCACCAGGAGACAACCATGATCATCTCCTCCACCCACGATTACCGCCTCGCCGCCAAACGCCGCCTGCCGCCGTTCCTGTTCCATTACATCGACGGGGGCGCGTACGACGAGCACACCCTGGCGCGCAATGTGGCGGATCTGCGCGATCTGGCGTTGCGGCAGCGGGTGTTGAAGGAGGCAGGGGAGGTGGATCTGTCGGCGCGGCTGTTTGGTGAGGATGTGAGCCTGCCGGTGGCGTTGGCGCCGGTGGGGCTCACCGGGATGTACGCGCGGCGGGGTGAGGTGCAGGCGGCGCGGGCGGCGGCGTCGCGGGGCGTGCCGTTTACGTTGTCGTCGGTGTCGGTGTGTCCCATCGAGGAGGTGCAGCCTGCGATGACGCGGCCGATGTGGTTTCAGCTGTATGTGCTGCGCGACCGCGGTTTCATGAAGAACGCGCTGGAGCGGGCCTGGGCGGCGGGGGTGCGGACCCTGGTGTTCACGGTGGATATGCCGGTGCCGGGGGCGCGCTATCGCGATCGGCATTCGGGGATGTCCGGGCCGTTCGCGGCCTGGCGGCGGATGCTGCAGGCGGTGACGCACCCGCGCTGGGCGTGGGACGTGGGCCTGCGCGGGCGGCCGCACGATCTG
>NZ_DFTP01000104.1:0-7780 GCF_002381585.1 Marinimicrobium sp. UBA4209 | reverse complement strand
GCGGATTCCGGCGTCCGCTCCGGACTGGACGTGGTGCGTCTGCTCGCCCTGGGCGCGGACGGCGTTCTGCTCGGCCGCCCCTTCGTCTACGCCCTCGCCGCCGCCGGCGAGCAGGGCGTGGCCCACCTGCTGGACCTGATCGCCAGCGAGATGAAGGTGGCGATGACGTTGACTGGGGCGCGGGCGGTTGGGGAGATTTCTCGGGAGAGTCTGGTGCGGGCGGGGGATTGAGCCTTGGCAGCTTGTTAAAGGCTGGATTTAGTGCGCGCTACCTGTCTGTTCCCCCGGGGCTTGGCACTTTGCACCAACCAAGGCACAATCATTTTTGTGCAAACCCTTATTGGTGTAATCGTTTTTGTGCACATCTAACCCGTTTTGTGCAGCGGCTAGTTTGTGTCACCGCTTTGGGTTGTCCATAAGCCGTTTTATTCGGAGGTCCCCATGACGGAATTGCCCGCCGATCCCATAGGTGCCGCCTGGCTGGCACGGGCTTATGACGTCGTGCCGCTGGGGCCCCTGGCGGTGGTGAGCCAGGTGGGCGGCCGTCGTAGCACCGAGGTGAACGATGGCTTCCGGCTGGAAACCTATCCCGAGGCTATGCGACCGCCGGCCAACCCGGCCGCGCATTTGCAGTTTCACCTGCGCCATGAGGTACCGCACCTGGAGTTTCTCGCCCGTTTGTTCGAGCGCACCGGGCTCGGGTTTGTACAGGCGTGGGTGGCCGCGGAACCCACCGGCCAGTACGCCCGCCGCGCCGCCTTCCTGTACGAATGGTTGATGGATCAAGCGTTGGCGGTGCCCGAACGGCTGGGAGGCAACTATGTGGATGCCCTCGATGCCAGCAAGCTGGTGGTGGCGTCCGCCGATCAGGTGGTCAAGAGCAAACGCTGGCGCGTCAACGACAACCTGGCGGGGACGCGGCATTTTTGCCCGATGGTGGTCAAGACCGAGGCGCTGGCCCAGGCGGCGGGGCTGGATGTGGGGGCGCTGTTTGGCGAGCTCACCGAAGAGTTCGGCGAAGACCTCCTGGTGCGCGCGGCGGTGTGGATGACCCTGCGGGAGAGCAAAGCCAGCTTCGCTATCGAAGGGGAGGCCGATCAGGTGGGGCGGGTACAGCGTTTCGCCGACGTCATGGCGCGGCGCACCGGGCAGGGGGGCCTGCCTCTGGATGATGCGGGCCTGGCCGATCTGCAAAGGGAGATTCTGGGCGAGAGAACCACCATCCAGCACTTTGGGGTTCGTCAGTCGCCGGTGTTCGTTGGCGAGATGGTGCGCTACCAGGAAGTGGTGCATTACGTGGCGCCGCCGGACGATGCCGCTGCCGCGATGCTGCAAGGCCTGCGGGTGTTTCTGGAGCGGACCCGGGGCCAGTCTTCCACAATGCGCAGCGCGGTGGCGGCCTTCGGGTTTGTGTACATCCACCCGCTGGCCGATGGCAACGGCCGCGTGCATCGCTTCCTGATCAACGATGTCCTGCGCCGTGACGGCGTGATCCCGGACCCGGTGATCCTGCCGGTGTCCGCCGTGATCATGGATGACGCGGGCGAGCGGCGCGGCTACGACCGGGTGCTGGACGAGGTCTCCAAACCCCTGATGCAGGCCGTGCGCCAGCACGTCGAGTTCACACCGACACAAACCACCTACCCGGATGGCGTGGTGTCCAACCTGGTGTTCCATGGTGCGAAGCAGGCCATGCCGCTTTGGCGCTATCCCGACCTGACGCCCCATGTGATTTTCCTGGCGGCGATTCTCCGTCGGACCTTGACCGAGCAGATGCGCGTGGAGTCTCGATACCTGCGCACTCACGCGCGGGCCCGTACGGCGCTCAAGGAGGTGGTGGAGATGCCGGACCCTCAGGCCGATCGCGTATTGCGTTCCATCGAACAAAATAGCGGGCAACTCAGCAACGTCCTGGCCAAGGAAATGCCGGTGCTTCGGAGAGCCGGGGTGTGGGAAGAACTCGTTGAGGCTGTTGCGCGAGTCTTTCAGGAAGAAGGAGCAGCGGACGCCAGGGTGTTGGATCGGTATCGCCCGGAGAAGCCGGCTGGGAAGTAGTATCCAGCCTTACGGGGGGTGAATTATCAAAGCGCCTGCTGACTTCTGGCTGCTGACTCCCGCTGCCTCGTCTGACCATCCGCCGTTTTTTTTGCGAGCTATGAGATCGCTTACGTCAATCGCCCTTCTTTGCTGACACCATCTTCCGCTTTCGCTGACTTTCCTCGAAAAGCCCCTAGAGCGATCCTGTTCGCTCATTCGTGATGAATGGCACGGCCGTAGTTGTTGCAAGTTGCGCAACAACTGCCCGTGACGCCTCCGACGACGGGGACCATAGGTATGCGCGACGATTACGACTTCTCTGCCTCGACCAGGAATTCGCACGGCGAACAGCTCAAGCAGAAGCCGGTCACGCTCTGGCTTGATGAAGAGACCGTCGTGTACTTCAAGCAACAGGCGGAGAAGGCCGGCCTCCCGTATCAGTGTTTGATTCGTCTTCAACTGGTGGAGTGGGCGCGGTCACAGGGGACCGTTAAGTGTGAAGAAAGCAGGATGGGCGGTTTACATGGCGCCGAAAAAGCCAACGGTAAGTGAGTAATATTTCTATTCCGTAAACCTCAAAGGCAATTGGCATTGGTTCCCTTTGAGAGTATTTTGCTCACTATGAGTGAGCAAAATGAAGGATATATAAACCGCCTCCTGGCCAGCCTGGACGATACCGCCTTGGTATCCAGCCGTTGGCTGCGGGCCCACGGTTACTCCACCAGCCTGGTGGCGCGCTACGTGGCCAGTGGCTGGCTGGTGTCGCCGGCGCGTGGTGTCTACCTGCGCAAAGGCGGGCGGCTGCACTGGCAGGGGGTAGTGCGCAGCCTGCAGGTCCGGGAGGGGTTGTCGCTGTATGTGGGTGGGCGGTTCGCCCTGGCCTGGCACGGGCACGAACACTATTTGCGTCTGGGTGAGGCGCCCACGGTGACGCTGTATGGCCCGGATCGCCTGCCCGGCTGGGTGACGAAGCTGCCGATGGCGGTACGTTTCGAGTTTTTCGGCAAGGCGCCTTTTGATCTGGAAATGCCGCGTTTCACCGCAGAGACGCCGGAACGCCAGTTGTTGGACCAAGGGCTGGCGCGCCGCGAGGCGGATTCCGGGTTGGAGGGCATCGTCTGTTCCACGCCGGAGCGCGCCATGCTGGAGCTGTGTGATAGCCCGCCGGGTGCGGCACTGGTCTACGAAGCCGATGCGCTGATGCAAGGCATGCCAACCCTGCGCCCGCAGAGGGTGGGCGCGCTGCTTCGTCATTGCCGCAGCATCAAGGCCAAGCGGCTGTTCCTCGCCTTGGCGGAACGGCACGGCCATGCCTGGTTGGCCCATGTCCCCATGGAAGGGGTCGACCTGGGCTCTGGCAAGCGGGCGCTGGTACCAGGGGGGCGGCTGCATCCGACTTACCAGATAACACTGCCAGGAGACTTGGATGAGCACCTGGGATAGCCGCTACAGGGATCGTGTGCAGCTGCTGGTCGACATCTTGCCGCTGCTGGCGCGGGAGCCACGCTTCGCCTTGAAAGGCGGCACGGCAATCAATCTGTTTGAGCAGGATCTGCCCCGGTTATCCGTGGACATCGACCTGACTTGGTTGCCGGCGAACCGCTTTGCGGAAGATTCAGCGTTAATCACAGAAGCGCTGGAGGGCTTGGCAGACGCACTGCGGGCGCGGCCGTTGCAGTTGCAAGTGCAGGCGTCGGTGAAACAGAAGGGGCGGGGTGTGACGCGGCTGGTGGTCAGCCGTGGCCGGGCACGCGTACAGATTGAAACCACACCGGTGATGCGTGGCACCGTGCACCCGGTGAGGGAGATGACAGTCAGGCCGCCGGTCGAAGAGGCGTTTGGGTTTGCTTCCGTCCAGGTGCTCGATTTCGCTGATTTATACGCCGGCAAACTGGCGGCCGCGCTATCCCGGCAACATCCTCGTGATCTCTTCGACGTCGGTTTGCTGCTGGACGACGCGCGGGCGGACATAACGCTCTGGCGCACTTTTCTAGCTTACCTGACCTGCAGCCCCAAGCCGGCCTGGGAGATACTGCAGCCCCGTGAACCCCAGGATTTCCACACCATCTTCGATACCCACTTCCAAGGTATGACCGCCGAGCCGGTCAGCGCGGATCAATTGCTGGACAGTCGGGCGCGATTACTCGCACGGATCGCTGGTTGGCTGGATGAGTACTCGCGCGCTTTCCTATGGTCGGTGGAGAATGAACAGCCTGATTTTTCACTGATAGGATTGCCCCAGGCTCGGGAGCTCCCCGGCGTGCGCCGTAAGCTGCATAACCTGGCCCGGCGGTCCGAGGAAAAGCGGGCGGCGGACGCAGAACACTTGGAGGCGTCGCTGGCTAGGATCGCGGACTCTCAAAGTTGAGCGGCAATGTTCTTATTATTTCGGAAAGCGCTCATTGTCGTAGTTTGGCTACGATAGAAGTAGACAAACTAAATACGCACCACTCTCACTATTATGCTGCGCTTCAATTACCAACTGCGCGGGCGGCCAGTTCGCTCCTTGCCGGTTAACCCTATAATATGATCTATAAATTAATCGCTGAGTACGTTTGAGGTTTATAAATAGATCATGGCAAAGCCCGATAATCGCCCGTACTCCCGCTATAGCCGCGACGCCGCCCAGCTTCTGGGGCGGCTGATTCGTCGTGCTCGCGTTGAGCAGGGGGTCACCGCCGAGGCTCTGGCGGAGCGCGCCGGGATCTCCCGTGGTCTGGTACAGCGTATTGAAAAGGGCGAGATGGGCTGCGCCATCGGCGCCGTGTTCGAAGCGGCGGCGATTGTCGGGGTGCCGTTGTTCGAAGCGTCGCCGGCGGAGTTGGCGTCCCGGGTGGCGGAGACCGGATACATATTGCACCTTCTGCCCCAGTCAGTGCGAGGTTCCAGCGACGCTGTGAAAGATGACTTTTGACGCTGCGTAGGCCATCGTTTGAGTGACGCTGCCTGATGGCTGGGGATGATGAATAACTTTTTATCTAATACAGATTTACTGCTGGCGTTCGTGCCGGTATTCGCCTCCGTGCTGGCGTTGCCCGGCCCAAACGCCGCTTTCGCGGTCGGGCAGTCCTTGAAATACGGCGTGGTCCGTTCTCTGTTCGTTCCCTTTGGCTTCATGCTGGCCACCGGCCTTCATGCCGCGATGGTGCTGTCGGGCTTGGGGGTTCTGGTCCTGCAGTACGCCAGTGTGTTGGTGATCCTGAAGTGGCTCGGTGTGTTGTATCTGCTCTATCTGGGCTATAAGGCGTTCACCGCCAAATCAAGTGTTCTTGCGGTCTCCCCGGAGCCGATGTCACGGCGTACCATGCTGACGACTGCGATGTTCGTTTCCCTGACGAACCCCAAGGCCTTGCTCGCCAGTCTTATGCTTTACCCGCTATTCATCCATGATGCCGGTTCGTATGCAACGCAGTCCGTGGCGCTTGGCCTGGTCGCTATGTTGGTATCCTTTGGCGTCTACGGGGGCTATGTGCTTGCGGCTTCCTTGATTCGCCGTCGGCTTGTCCGGAGCCGTCGCGCGAATAAAATTGTAGGCGCTTTTTACCTGGGCGCGGCGGGCGCATTGGCTGCTAAGTAAGCCGTGCCAGATGCCGACTTTGCGTTGAACTACCAAGGATTTCTCGGTAGTTCGTTTCGTCTACGTTCTAGCGGCTCGCATCCGGCCGCGCCTCCACGCTCACCATCATGCTGCGCTCCAGCAGCCAGCCGCGCAGGCGGCGGGGCAGCAGGTTGGTGTAGACGGCCACCTTGTTGAGCAGGCCGGGCACGTACACCACCTTGCCGGCGTACATGGCGTCCACGCAGAGTTTGGCAACTTCGGCGGCGGTCATGATGCCGGTCTGTTTCTTCACGGTCTGGCCGGCCTGGTCCAGGAAGGGCGTCAGCACGCCGCCGGGGCAGGCGGCGGTGACGCTGATGGGGCAGTCGCGCAGCTCGTAATCCAGCACTTCGGTGAAGAACCGCACATAGCCCTTGGTGGCCGAGTAGGTGGCGTAGCGGGGTGTGGGCAGGATGCCCGCCAGGGACGCGATATTGAGCAGGTAACCGGGTTGGCCGTGGGCCTGGGCGCGCTTGATAAAACCGTGGCTGAGGGTCGTGAGTGCGGTGACGTTGAGGTCGATGTCCCGCTGCAGGCCCGCCAGATCCTGGTCGGCGAAGGGGGCCCAGAAGCCGGTGCCGGCGTTGTTGACCAAGACGGTCAAGGTGTCGTTGTGCTCCGCGAGGGCTGTGTCCACCTGATCGAACAGCGCCGCGAGGCTCTTGCGGTCGGCCAAGTCGCAGGCCAGGGCCGTGGCGGTGATGCCATGGCTGGCGGCCAGTTCATCGGCGAGCTTGTCCAGCAGCTCTTTGCGGCGAGCGACCAGTATCAGGTTGAGGCCGCGCGCGGCCAGTTGCCGTGCGATGTCTTCGCCGATGCCACTGGAGGCGCCCGTGATCAGTGCGGTGCTCATGCGTGCTTCCTCGAATCGGGTGGGGTGGCAAACCAAGCCTGCCACTATGCAGTGCGCCGAACGTGAAAGGCATTGGCCTGAAAGTACAACCTCGAAGACACCAGTGCGCATGGCCGGCCGGCATGCCGGGGAGGATCAAGTCCGCCTGGACCCCACCAGCGCGAATAGCGCCCCCTGCGGATCAAAGCCTTTAACGATAAAGTCGCCGCCGGGAATTTCATCCGGGCCGTGAAGGATCTGCCCGCCGTTCTCGGTGATCGTTTTGATCGCGGCGTCGATGTCGGCGGGGCGGAAGTAGTAGTGCCACATCGGCACGGGCATGTCATCGGGCTTGGGCATGACGGCGCCGATCACGCCGTTGTGGCGGATAAATTCGTAGGCGCCCATCGGGCCCATGTCCATCTCCCCGTCCTTGGTCCAGCGGAACGCTTCGAAGTAAAACGCTTTCGCCGCGTCTGGGTCGGAGGTGGCCAATTCGTTCCAGGCGCAGTGGCCTACTCGCGGGCGGTCGGACGCGAACGCCAGGCTGGTGTCGTTGCTGTTGCCGCGCATCACATAGAAGGGCGTGCCCTGCGGGTCGCTCACCATGGCGAGGCGGCCCACGTCGGGAATATCCGTGGCCGGCATTTGCACGCTGCCGCCCAGTTCAGTCACCTTGGCGACTGCCCGGTCCACATCGTCGACACCGATATAGCCCAGCCACACCGGCCTGGCGCCGCACTGTTTCATCTCTTCGGTCAGTGCCATCAAGCCACCAACCGCGCGCCATTCTCCCGTGTCCTCGTCGCGGGCATGGAGAAGGCGGTAGTCCATGTCGGGCTGGCCGCTGTCGGTGACCCGCCAGCCGAGTATCGCGCTGTAAAACTGCTGGGCGGCGTCCGCGTTTTCGGTGGCCAGTTCGTACCAGATAAATTCGCCGTGTTGGTTGGGCATGATTCGCTCCCGGTGGGTTTTGTACCCGATAGTCGATCCGTTCGGTCAGGAATCGACAGGGCGAGCCTCCTCTTTTGCGACACCGCTATGGGCTTTATGGGTCGGCCCGACATGAATCCAAACCCCATAGCCCACGCCCAACACACCCAGCCCACCACCCAGCAGGCACACCCCCAGCCAGCCGTAGTGCTGGTAGGCGGCGGCGGAGCCCAGCGAACCCAGGGCGCCGCCGACGAAGTACAGGAACATGTAGCCGGAATTCAGCCGGTTCCGGGCGGCCTCGTCCAGGTTGAAGATCATGTTCATGTTGGTGATGTGCACCGCCTGCAGCGCCAGGTCCAGCAGCACGATGCCGGCGA
>NZ_DFTP01000063.1:0-9871 GCF_002381585.1 Marinimicrobium sp. UBA4209 | reverse complement strand
TTGATCGAATTGACCGCCACCAGTTGACGATCTTCGGGCAGAAATGACTGATCGCCGAAACTGGCTTTCACCATATTCTGGCAATCGTCAAAGTTGCCTTCCAACGCGATGTTATGCACGTTATCTTCCAGCACCGTGGTCATCTGTCGGCGCTGTACATCCGACACCCGCTTGTAGGGGTGCAGAATGTAAATATCGATATTGTCGCACCGGCGGCAGCCTTCAATCGCCGCCGATCCGGTATCCCCGGAGGTTGCCCCCATGACCACCACTTTCTGCTGACGCTTTTTCAGCAGGTGATCGAGCAGGTGGCCGAGGAACTGAAGGGCGAAATCCTTGAACGCCAGGGTCGGACCCTGGAACAGTTCCAGAATCCATTCGTTGTGCGCCGTCTGCACCAGAGGCGCAATGGCGTCGTGGCGGAAGCTGCTGTAGGCCTCACTGATGATCTGCTTGAGTTCCGCATCGGATACGGCACCGGAAACGAACGGGGCCATAATTTTGAACGCGAGCTCTTCGTAGGAGAGGCCCGCCCAGGAGGCGATTTCTTCCTGGCTGAATTCCGGCAGCGTTTCCGGTACATACAGGCCGCCATCTGGCGCCAACCCGGTCAGGACAACGTCTTCAAAATCGAGGGCCGGGGCCTGGCCCCGAGTGCTGATGTATTTCACTTCAATGGCTCCACACGGATGCGGGTAATCGGGCCGGTGATGGAGCTCAGGGATTCGATCTTGATGATCGCCTCGACCAGTTGCTTTTCCACGGCCCGGTTGGTCAACAGAATCAACGGAACGATTTCTTCTTCGTCCGCGGCCTCTTTCTGGATCAGGGCTTCGATACTGATGCCGGAGTCACTCAGAATTTGTGCAACCTGCGACAGCACCCCGGGTTTGTCCAGAGCCGACATACGCAGATAGTAAGCAGTCTCGACCTCTTCAATGGGCACGATTTCCAGTTCGCTGCGCAGCTGTTCCTGCTGGAAGCCGAGGTAGGGAACCCGGTGCTCGGGGTCAGCGGTCAGGGTGCGCGCGACATCGACGATATCCGCCAGTACGGCCGAGGCAGTGGGTTCGGCCCCAGCACCGGCACCATAATACAGGGTCGGGCCGACGGCATCGCCCTTGACCAACACGGCGTTCATCACGCCATCCACATTGGCGATCAGGCGCTTCTGGGGAATCAGGGTCGGATGCACGCGCAGCTCAATGCCCTTGGGCCCTTTCTGGGCAATCCCCAGATGCTTGATCCGGTAACCCAACTCCTGGGCGTACTGAACGTCCTGCGGGGCGATACGACTGATGCCTTCGGTGAATACTTTGTCGAACTGCAGGGGGATACCGAAAGCGATGGAGGCCAGGATTACCAGCTTGTGGGCCGCGTCGATGCCCTCGACGTCAAACGTCGGGTCGGCTTCGGCGTAACCCAGCTCCTGAGCCTCTTCCAGCACCTCGGAGAAACCGCGACCCTTGTCGCGCATTTCGGTGAGAATGAAGTTACCAGTGCCGTTGATGATACCCGCCAGCCACTCGATCTTGTTGGCAGACAGGCCCTCACGGATCGCCTTGATGATGGGGATACCACCGGCCACGGCGGCTTCAAAGGCGACGGTCACACCCTTTTCATTGGCGGCGGCAAAAATCTCGTTACCGTGCTCGGCAATCAGGGCCTTGTTGGCGGTAACCACGTGCTTGCCGTGCTCAATCGCCTTGAGAATCAGCTCGCGGGCCACATCAATTCCGCCGATCAGCTCGATCAGAATGTCGATGTCCGGGTTGGTGGCAACCTCAAAGATATCGCGGGTGACGTTCAGCCCGGAGATGTCGCAGTCCACATCGTCGCGACGACAGGCGACCTGGCCAATCACAATGTCACAACCGGCACGGGCGTTGATCACCCGGCTGTTGCGATGAAGAACGTTGACCGTGCCGCTGCCGACAGTGCCGAGGCCACAGATACCTATTTTGACCGGTTTCAAACTTCTCTCCCCCAAAAAATGAGCCCTGCTGGTAAAAGGTAACGCCCGCCAACGCTGGGTGCGGGCGGGCGAGACCGGCTATTCTACTGGAATGCGCGCCCCGGAGCGAGGCGCGGGCGAGCAACCTTACTGGGCCGCTCGCGAGGTGTCAATTGGCGACAGGGATGGGGCCATCAGAGCCCCAGAATCTGGGCGAGCTGCGCCGGCGGCACATAGCCGGGCTGCACCGTCCCGTTGGGCAGCACCAGCGCCGGCGTGCCGTTCACGCCGAACTCGCCACCGAGGCGATAATGTTTAGCCACCGGGTTGTTATCACAGGATTTGTTGTCCACCGATTGGAGGTTTTTCAGACGATCCAGTACGGCCTGCTGGTCGTCCGCACACCAGGCGGTTTCCAGCTTTTGGGCGGAGGGACTGCCCACACCGGCCCGAGGATAGGCCAGGTAACGAATTTCGATGCCCAAGTCATTGTAGCCGGGCTTGGTTTCACCACCGTCCTGATAGGCGCTCATCTGACTGTGCAGGCGACGGCAGTACCCGCAGTCCACATCCGTGAACACATACACCACCGCTTTGCTCTCACCCTCCGGAGCGAAGGCAATGGTGTCTTCTTCATCCAATTGAGCGGCAAGCTGCTTGCGCTTTTCCACGACCGCCGGGTCTTCGTAGCGCCCAAAGCCACCGGGCTCAATGGTGAACATGTCACCGGCAATCATCAGTTGCGCGTCCGGAGAGACATAGAGCACCGGTCCGCCGACCACCCGAGCCTGGTAAAGCCCCTCAATGGGCGCCGGGCGCACATCGGTAAACTCAAAATCGGGACGTGCCTCGGAGAGGGCCTTGAGAATACGGTCCTCGGTGGACATTTCCTGAGCCTGGGCCAACACACTCCCCATCAGGACCATCAGACCAACCGCCACTTGCTTCAACATAAACGTTTTCCTGTCACAATTTCAAAGTATTCAACGACACTGACGCGTCATCCCCGGGGGTGATGCTGGCGATGCTGCTCCTGCATCCGCGCCCGGGCGACATGGGTGTATATCTGGGTAGTCGACAGATCACTGTGGCCCAACAATAACTGTACGACCCGCAAATCCGCCCCGTGGTTCAACAGGTGGGTCGCAAAGGCGTGTCGCAGCGTATGAGGCGACAGGGGTTTGTCGATACCCGCCACCAGCGCCCAATGTTTAATTCTGTGCCAAAACGTCTGACGGGTCATCTCTCGGGCGCGAGTGCTGGGAAAGAGTACTTCACTGGGCGCATTATGCAAGAGCACAGGTCTCGCTTCCTGTAGATAACGGGAAATCCAGTCGATTGCTTCCTCACCGAGCGGCACCAGTCGCTCCTTACTGCCCTTTCCCATGACCCGGACCACCCCCTGGCGAAGATTGACCTGCGCCAGCGTGAGCCCCACCAACTCGCTGACCCGAAGACCACAGGCGTACAGAACCTCCAGCATGGTACGGTCGCGAAAGCCCACTGGATCTTCCAGATCCGGTGCCATCAGCAGCCGCTCAACATCGGCCTCGGTGAGGGACTTGGGTAACGATTTGGGCAGTTTCGGGTTGTCCACGAGGGCCAGGGGATTTTCCGCCAGCCGCCCTTCGCGGATCTGGTGGCGGTAAAAGCCGCGAACACAGGAGAGAAAGCGCGCCGTGGAGCGACTGGAATAGCCCTTTCGGTGACGGTAGGCGAGGTAGTCATAGGCGGAGACCGCATCCAACGACATCAGCCCCCTGCCCTGCTCGACCAGCCAGCGCGCAAACGCCTCCAGGTCGCGCCGATAGGAGTTCAGGGTATTCTCACTGAGGCCTTTTTCCATCCAGATGGCGTCGAGGTATTGCTCCAGGGCCTGGCTCTCTTGGGCGGGTAAGGTCACAGCGCTCATCGGTCATTGGTTGGCGTTGGAGCGAGAATACCATAAAAAAACCGGAGCTAAGGCCCCGGTTTTTTTGAACGGATCAGCGTATCGCTTAGGACAGCTTTTCCTTGATGCGTGCTGCCTTGCCGGTCAGGTCGCGCAGGTAGTAAAGCTTCGCCTGGCGAACATCACCCTTACGCTTCACCTGGATGCTGTCAACCTGACGGCTGTGCACCTGGAAAGTACGCTCAACGCCCACACCGTGGGATACCTTGCGCACGGTGAATGCAGAGTTCAGGCCGCGGTTACGCTTACCGATAACCACACCCTCAAACGCCTGCAGACGCTCGCGGTTACCTTCGGTTACCTTTACCTGTACCACAACGGTATCGCCCGGGGCGAATTCCGGTACATCCTGTTTCATCTGTTCGGCGTCGAGCGCCTGAATGATCTTGTTAGTCATGCCTAGTCTCCTGAGAGTCTGTAGCTTCACAGCTAGAGTTAAGTGCTTCAAGGTCCCGACGAAAGTCCGTCAACAGCGCATGCTGTTCCTCGGTTAGGTTAATTGCTTCAAGCAAGTCTGGCCGTTTCTGCCAGGTCCGCCCCAGCGCCTGTTTCAGGCGCCAGCGCCGAATTCTTTCGTGGTCACCGGACAGTAGCACTTCCGGGACCTCATGCCCTTCAAAATTTTCCGGGCGGGTGTAGTGTGGGCAGTCCAGCAACCCCTCCGTGAAGGAATCCTGCTCTGCCGACTGAGCGTGCCCCAAAGCGCCTGGAATCAGCCGGGTCACGGCATCAATTACCACCATGGCGGGCAACTCACCGCCACTCAGAACGTAATCCCCGATGGACCACTCCTGATCGACCACCGTCTTCAGCAAACGCTCATCAATCCCTTCATAGCGTCCCGCCACCAGCACCATCGGGCCATAACTGGCCAGGGTTTCTACGCCAGACTGATCCAGCGGCCGCCCCTGAGGCGACAGATAAATCACCGGTGCGTCCTCCCCGGCCCAGGCCTGGGCGGCCGCGATAGCGTCGCGCAGAGGCTCCACCATCATCACCATGCCGGGACCGCCACCGTAGGGTCGATCGTCTACCGTGCGGTGCTTATCCCGAGTAAACTCCCGGGGGTTCCAGCACTGCACGTCGATCAGCCCCTGCTTGACGGCCCGACCGGTCACACCGTAGCCGGTCACCGCCTGCATCATGTCCGGAAACAGACTGACCACCGCCAGTCGTACCGGCTGTGTTTCGGGCGCTTCGCTCAAAACTCCGGGTCCCAGTCCACCTCGATACACTCTGCCGCCAGGTCAACCCGGCGCACATACTGTTCGGGCACATAGGGAATCAATCGCTCGCTCTGGTCGATACTCTGGGCATCACCCTGCACCACCAACACATCGTTGGCGCCAGTCTCCAGCAAGCGTGTCACGGTACCCAGATCGTACTCCTGACCGCCCCAGTGGCTGACGACCCGAAGGCCCTGCAACTGATGCCAGTAATAGTCGTCCCCTTCCAGCTCCGGGAGCAGCTGTTTTTCCACGGCAATGGTCACCCCGGTGTAGAGGGCGGCCTCATCGCGGTCGTCGACACCCTTGATGTGCGCAACAAACCCTTTGCCGTGAGGTCGACTGTCATCGATTTCTACCGGTTTTACTCCCCGGGCGGTTTTCAACCACCAGGGGCCGTAGCCAAACAGGTTCTCCTGCGGCTCGGTGTAGGAGTGAATTTTCACCCACCCCTGAATACCAAATACGGCGGTAATACGCCCGACGTCAATCAGGTTTGACCCCTTGTTGCGGGTTCGGGCGTCAGCCATAGTCAAGCGCGCCTCGCTTAGGCGGCTTGCTTCTTCTGCTCTTTCAGCAGGCTGGCTACGCGCTCGCTCAGCTGTGCGCCTTGGCCTACCCAGTACTCGACACGCTCATTGTCGATACGCAGGCGCTCTTCCTGACCGCGGGCGATCGGGTTGAAGAAACCAACGCGTTCGATGTAACGGCCGTTACGGGCGCTGCGGCTGTCGGTTACGGACAGGTGGTAAAAAGGACGCTTTTTGGAGCCGCCACGTGACAGACGAATAGTTACCATTGAGGATTTTCCTATATTTTCCAATTGGGGCCGGCACTTACCGACACCCGGTGAAAAGACCCAATCACACACAGGGTGCGAAAGGCGCGGTATTTTAAGGGAAAGAATCGGCTTTGTATAGGCCGATATGGACAAAGATCGGCCAATTTGCGTGCCGGCCAGCCGCTTGTGGCCGACCGGCAGACGCCCGGGCGGTCAGTCGGTCATATCGGTGTAGCGATTGGGGAGGTCCAGATCGATACTCTGCGCCATGCCCGGCAGGCGCAACTCCCGGCTGCCCAGCTCGATTTCGCTCTCATCGATCATGTTCTGGCCAAAGTGGTACAGGGTATCGAACTGCCCCTTGAGCGCCTGGCTATCATAGACCCCGGCCCGCTCCCGGACCGACTCCCGACGCGCCGCGTAAGCCTCAAACGCCGAGTCACCGTAGCGCCGGCGCAGCATCGGCTCCACCACCCGGGGGGCCAGCACGCTGGCGGTGGCATTGTTGCCACCAAACCCTTTGGAGTTCAGGAACGCCACATCCAGCGGATTTTCCCGGCGATCCAGGTCCTCCAGCGGAATGGTCAGGCGTTCGGAAAACACGTCATCCGCCACCTTGTCGATGGTCTTGATGCCCGGCACAAAGCCATAACGGAACACACCGAGGCTGTTGATCAACTGCTCGCCGCTGGCGGCGGACAGGGTGTGGCCCACATAGGCCTTGACCGCGGTGACCGGCCAGTCGGTAATACCGAACACCTCGGCCACCCGATGAAAGATCTCGGATTCGGTCACCCGATTCTGGGGGGTGCTGGAGCCGTGGGCCTGAATCATGGAGCGCTTCTGGATCGACTCATCACCCAGAATGGCGCGCGCGGAGGCGACCGCTTTGGCCATGGTGATGTAGTTACCCGGCCCCGGTGCGGAAATCGACTTTTTGAAACCGTCCGCATTGATGAACACGTCATTGACCGCACCGTGAATATCGGCTCCAAGCTCAAGCGCCAGCGCATCATCCATGAGCACCACATACTGGCTGGACTCGGCAATGGTGAAACCGCAGTTTTCCCCGAACGGCCGACTGGTCCGACGAGGGTCGGTCTCGTCGGCACCGTCGATTTTCTTCAGTTTGTCTTCGGCGGCCAAAGCACCCATGGTGGCATAACCATCGATGATTTCCGGGGTGATCGGCGCCTCGGCGTTACCCACCACCGCGACCCGGCAGCGCCCGGCGGTAATGTCTTCCACCGCCGCGCGCAGGTTATACAAAAATGAGGCACAAGCGCCGGCAATGGCCCCGGTCTGACCGACGCTGCCGATAATGTAGGCGTTGACGAAATCCGCCGGCATGCTGTTCAGACCCAGTGGGCACTGCTTGGTACTGACCCGACCGCCCTTCAGGCGCGCCTGCAGCAAACCGCCAAAGCCCGCCTCGTCCATCTGACTCATGACATTGCTGGCATATACACTCACCTGGTCCGGACGCACCGCATTGGCAATGTCAGCCCAGGGCACACCCACCGACTGGATCGCATCAGAGGCACCAATGACGGTCAACTGCAACGCTCGGGGATGAAAGCGGGAGTTATACAGAGTGCCGGGATCGAACCCCTTGGGCAGTTGCCCGGCGGACTTGACCGGCAGGGCCCGGAAGCTGTCCCATTTTACATCCAGTGTTCCAGTCAGCGTGACTTTGACGCGCCGATCATCCAGCGTTTGAACCTGCCAGTCGGAAGGCAGCGGTTCGGGCAGGTCGCGCTCGGACAATTCAAAACTCATGGGCGCCTCGCTACCACTGAGGCTGGCACTTTTCTGCCAGTGCGCGGCATCCACATCAAAAAGCGCCGGGTCGATGCGGCGAATCAGCGTGCCCTCCAGAATCGCCGGGCCGAACTGGCGCTCAATCTCGGCCAGCTCATAGGGGCGGTCATCCGCGTCCCGATAAGCATTGTCTTCGAAAGTCACCAGCCCCATCAGCACCGCCAGGCCGGCCAGGGTCTCCTGCCGCTCTTGTGT
This sequence comes from Marinimicrobium sp. UBA4209, assembly GCF_002381585.1. Taxonomy (NCBI): domain Bacteria; kingdom Pseudomonadati; phylum Pseudomonadota; class Gammaproteobacteria; order Cellvibrionales; family Cellvibrionaceae; genus Marinimicrobium; species Marinimicrobium sp. UBA4209. Next base: position 1,943 of record NZ_DFTP01000063.1, on the reverse strand, counting down.
GGGCAAGCTTTCGATGATCATTCGCCGATAGGCATGATGACCCGAGCTTCGACCGGCGGCATTAAAACCACCAAATCCCACAATAACCGGCAGTGATGACATAGTTGACTCCCATTGAATTCAACAACCTCGACGGGTCCACAGACGGCGGGCACACGAGGTCTGGACAGCTGGAAAGTGTATTGCCCTGACTGGCAATTGTCATGGTTGTTTTCGCCAAAACTTGTGGTATTTTGGCCAAATCACACCAGAGAGCCCGTTTTATGCCCCAGAATGCCGGAGAAGCCATTCAGATAGCGTTTCTGCTCAGCGACAACATGCTGGCTACCAGCGCCACCCTGCCCATGGAGATGCTGCTCACGGCGGAGAGCGCCAACCAGCGCGACCGCGGCAGCCAGCGAACCCGACTGATATTGAGCACGGTCTCGGCCCAGGGTGAGCCGGCCGCGACCCGATCCGGCCTGCGCTGGACGCCAGACCACGCCCTGGAGAATGCCCCCTCCCCCGATCTGGTTTATGTACCCGGCTTCTGGCGCAACCCGCGTCCCATCATCCGGCGCCAACCGCAGGTGCTGGACTGGCTCCGGGAGCAATATCAGAACGGCGCCCTGATCAGCGCGGTGGGCACCGGCTGCTGTTTTCTGGCCGAGGCGGGGCTGCTCAACGGCAAACCCGCCACGACTCACTGGCACTACTTCGACCAATTCCAACGCGACTATCCTGAGGTCGACCTCAAGCGGCAGTACTTCATCACCCAAGCGGGCAATCTCTACTGTGCCGCCAGTGTGAACTCGCTGGCGGATCTGACGGTCCACTTTATTCAGCGCCTGTATAACAAGCGCATTGCCAGCCACGTCGAACGTCATTTCTCTCACGAAATCCGCCGCTCCTACGAAAGCAGCGGTTACTTTGAGGAAGCGCACAGTCGCCACCCGGATGAAGACATCATTCAGGTCCAGCTCTGGCTGCAGGATAATTACCCACGGGAAGTGGTGCTCTCTCAGGTGGCAGAGCGCTTTGGGCTCAGCACGCGAACCCTGAACCGTCGATTCAAGGCCGCTACCGGGCAGACGCCCCTGGATTACCTACAGGAAATTCGCATCAACAATGCCCGGGACTTACTGAAAACCAGCAACCTGACCATCGCTGAAATTGCCGATAAGGTGGGCTATCAGGATACGGGTTATTTCACCACCCTGTTCAAAAAACAGTTGGCGATCACCCCGCGTGAATACCGGGCTACCGTCCGAGCAAAACTGTTCAGCGCGGAGTGAACCCATCCGAAAAATCGTCAAGTTCAAACCCATAAAAAAACCGGCGAGATCACTCGCCGGTTTTTTCTGAGAACAGAATGCCGTTTAGGCGGCTTTGGAATCGTCGCGGTTTTTCGATTCCGCTTCGTGGGTCACAGACTTGACGTCTCGACCGTCTTTCAATGACGGGCTTTGCCCATCATCAATCTCAATGGTACGCGGCTTCATCGCCTCGGGAATCTCCCGCTTCAGATCGATGTGCAGCAGACCATTTTCGAAGGTCGCGGCTTTGACTTCCACGTGATCGGCCAGTTGGAACCGGCGCTCAAAATTACGCGCGGCGATGCCCTGATGCAGGTACTGCCGCTCTTCCTGTTCGGGCTCTTTATTGGCCGAAATCGTCAGATTGTTCTGATTGACCTCGATGTTCAATTCCGAGCGGTCAAACCCGGCGACGGCCATGGTAATTCGGTACTGGTCCTCACCGGTCAACTCGATGTTGTATGGAGGATAGCTGGGTTGGTTCTGCTCGCTGCGGCTCAGTGTATCCAGCAGACTGGCCATACGATCAAAGCCGATGGCAGAACGGTACAGGGGAGAAAAATCGAAGCTACGCATAACAATATCCTCTTCAGAGCAATATTCAATGGGACTCGATCATTGTGATGAGTCCCATTGAATATTGCTCTG
>NZ_DFTP01000037.1:0-26913 GCF_002381585.1 Marinimicrobium sp. UBA4209 | reverse complement strand
TTTCGTCTGGGTGGAGGCAGCGACATGAAGGTAATCACCTACCCAATAGGATGTGATAAGGTTCACGAAAAAGCCGGACATCGGCAAAAAGCCGGCATACCGGCAGAACGCCGGAAAACCGGCAAAGGGAACCGACGACAGAACCTGTCCGCTAGTAAACGTCGGTCCGCCAGGGTGGGCATTTGGGAGGGGGTAATGGGGAGCATTCATAAAGAGCTGAAGGCGCGCCAGCGCGCGGAGCGGGACAGCTACCCGGAGAATCTGAGTCTGCGCGTGCACCGCGCGCTGAGCTGGCTCGACCGCGCCGAACAGGACGACGACCCGGACAGCCGCTTCATCTTTCTGTGGATCGCCTTCAACGCCGCCTACGCCACGGAAATCGACGACCGCATCCACCTCAACGAACAGGCCACCTTCAACGGCTTCCTGGAGAAGCTGTGCGATCTGGACACCGAGAAGTGTATCGGCGAGCTGGTGTGGAAGGCCTACCCGAACGCCATCCGCGTCCTGCTGGATAATCCTTACGTCTTCTCCTGCTTCTGGGGCCACCAGAAAGGCCACCTGACCGAAGCGCAGTGGAAACACAGCTTCGACGGCGCTAAGAAAGCGGCGCATTCAGCCCTGGCCCAGCAGAACACCCCGGTGGTGCTCTCCATCGTCTTCAGTCGCATCTATACCCTGAGAAACCAGATCATGCACGGCGGTGCGACCTGGAGTGGCAGCGTCAATCGCGACCAGATTCGTGACTGCGTGGCGATTCTGGCGAACTTGGTGCCGGTGATTATTGAGGTGATGATGGATAACCCCCGGGCGCTTTGGGGTGAGGCGAGTTATCCGGTTGTTAAGCCGAATCACGAAGGTAAGAGAGCTGGCTGGCGACGGAGCAGTCATGAAACTGATCGACAATATTAATGAGCTTCTTGGGGACGATCTGCGACGGTCTATCGAGCCCGGCGCAAAGCTGAAAATTGCAGCGTCCTGTTTCTCCATCTACGCCTTTGCTGAATTGAAGAAGCAGCTCGAATCCATCGACTCCCTGGAGTTCATCTTCACGTCGCCGACTTTCATTCCTGACGACGCAATAAAAGACAGCGGTCGCAAGGTCCGGCGCGAGTTCCATATTCCAAAAGCCGAACGTGAGCGGAGCTTTTACGGCAGCGATTTTGAGATACAGCTGAAGAACAAACTGACGCAACGAGCCATTGCCAGGGAGTGCGCGGACTGGATGCGACGCAAGGCGGCTTTCCGCTCCAATCGCAGTAAAGCGCCGATGCAGCAATTTGCCTGCGTCGATACGGGCGATTCAGGAGCCGTATACCAGCCCCTTCATGGTTTCACTGCCGTCGATCTGGGGTATCAGCAGGGCGACGCGGTCTCGAATTTCGTCAACCGGTTTGACGACCCGGCCTACACGGCCAATTTCCTGAAATTGTTCGACCAGATCTGGGACGATCCCGAAAAAATAGAGGACGTGACCGAGCGGCTTTGCGACCACATCGCCTCCGTGTACCAGGAAAATTCGCCCGAGCGCATCTATTTCCTGATGCTCTACAACATCTTCAGCGAATTTCTGGAAGACATCAGCGAGGACGTCCTGCCGAACGATCGCACCGGCTATCAGGACAGCTTGATCTGGAACAAGCTCTACAGCTTCCAGCGAGATGGGGCCACCGGGATCATTAACAAACTGGAAACCTACAACGGTTGCATACTGGCGGACAGCGTGGGCCTGGGCAAGACATTCACGGCGCTGGCGGTCATCAAGTATTACGAACTGCGCAACCGTTCCGTGCTAGTGCTTTGTCCCAAGAAGCTGGCGGACAACTGGCTCAACTACAACCGGAACCTCACCACCAATCCGCTGGCGAAGGATCGCTTTAACTACGAGGTGCTCTGCCACACGGACCTTCAGCGCACCAGCGGAGAATCCTTCGGTACCCGCCTGGATCGCGTCAATTGGGGCAACTACGACCTTGTAGTGATTGACGAATCACACAACTTTCGCAATAACGATGTGTTCAAGGACCGGGAAACCCGCTACCAGCGTTTGATGAGCAAGGTCATTTGCGAGGGCGTGAAGACGAAGGTTCTGATGCTCTCTGCAACGCCCGTCAACAACCGGTTTACCGATTTGCGCAACCAGCTCGCGCTGGCCTATGAAGGCGAATCCGATGCGCTCAGCGCCAAGCTGCGGACGGAGACCGATGTCGAGGAAGTATTTCGTCGCGCCCAGGCCGCGTTTAATGCCTGGTCCAGGCTGCCAGCGGAAGAGCGCACACCAAACGCCATTCTCGACGCGCTGGACTTTGACTTCTTCGAGCTATTGGACAGTGTCACTATTGCCCGCTCCAGAAAGCATATTGAGCAGTTCTATGACACGACAGAGATAGGCACTTTCCCGGAGCGCCTCAAACCGCTGGCCTTCAATCCACCGTTGACCCAGCGCAGCGACGTGATCGGTTTCAATGATATCTACGCGCAGCTTTCGACGGTCAAGCTCGCGGTCTATGCCCCGGTGAACTATATCTTGCCCAGTCGGCTGGCAAAGTATGAAGAGCTCTACGACACCGAGGTGGCTGGCGGCGGGGGGCGACTAAAGCAAGCTGATCGGGAGCGCAGTCTTCAGGCGCTGATGACCACCAACCTGCTGAAGCGCCTGGAAAGCTCGGTAGAGGCTTTCCGTATCACCCTGCAGAAGCTCCAGGACAACCACACCCGCACGCTGGAGAAAATCGCGAACTACAAGGAAACCGGACGCGATCTCGGGTTTGCCGATGTGACGGTCGCTTTTGAGGATGCCGAGCCAGAGGACGAGGAATTCCTGGCGGCAGACGATGAATCTATCGGCGGAAAAGTCCGGATCAGCCTGGCCGATATGGATCTGCCGTCCTGGGAGCACGATCTCGAGGCAGACCTGGGCATCATTGCGGCCCTGCTGGCCGAGATGCAGAAAGTCACCCCGGAGGACGACGCCAAACTGCAACACATCAAGGCGCACATCAACGACAAGATCAACGCGCCCATCAACACCGGTAACAGTAAGGTCATCGTCTTCACGGCCTTCGCGGATACCGCGCATTACCTCTACCGCAACCTGGTGCCCGGGGTTCTAGAAGCGCACGGCCTGCACAGCGCCATCGTCACCGGTTCCGATGCGCCTAAATCAACGCTGGGCAGGGGCTATGACTTTCAATCCCTGCTGACGCTGTTCGCGCCGAGGGCGAAGGACAAACACCATGTCCTGCCTGACGAGCCCAACGAGATCGACCTCCTGATCGCCACCGACTGCATTTCCGAAGGCCAGAACCTTCAGGACTGCGACTATCTGATCAACTACGACATCCACTGGAACCCGGTGCGCATCATCCAGCGCTTCGGCCGCATCGACCGAATCGGCTCGCCGAATGCCAGTATCCAGCTCGTCAACTATTGGCCGGACATCAGCCTGGACGAATACATTAACCTCAAAGAGCGTGTCGAGAACCGCATGGTGATCGTCGATGCCACCGCCACTGGCGACGACAACCTGCTCAACACCGAATCCAGCGAAATCGCCTACCGCAAAGAGCAGCTTCGCCGCCTCCAAGAAGAAGTGATCGATATGGAAGACGTTAAAACAGGCGTCTCCATCACGGACTTGGGGCTGAACGACTTCCGCATGGACCTGCTCAACTACATCAAAACTCATGGCGAGCTGGCTAACCTGCCCAGCGGCCTGCACGCTGTCGTGCCGACAAACTGGGATAGTGACCTGGTGCCGGGGGCGATCTTTACCCTGCGCAACCGTAACCACGCGGTTAACATTCAGCAACAGAACCGGCTGCACCCGTTTTACCTGGTCTACATCGCCAACGACGGCGAGATCATTGCCAACCATACCGAAGTCAAGCCTTTGCTGGACCTGGCCCGCTCCGCTTGCCGGGGGCGCACTGAGCCTATCCAAGCGGCATGTCAGCCCTTTAACCGGGCCACAGACGACGGTCGCAATATGTACTTTTACTCCGACCTGCTCGACCAGGCTATCCGCAGCATCATTCAGGTGCAAGACGAGAAGGATTTGGACAGCCTCTTCACAGGTTCGCGCACCAGTGCACTCACCAACCCCATCGCTGGGTTGGATGACTTCGAGCTGCTATCCTTCATCGTCGTTCAGGAGACATGATGAGCGGAGAGGCCAGCCACCCAGCGCTGTTAGACTACCCTGAGCGTGCGCGGCTGAGTCGGGTCGTGCCTAAGAACCGCATTGTGGGTGCAGGCACGCCAGGCCGCAGGGTGCGCGATCAACTCACAGCCCAGGTCGCTAGAATCACCTGGCAGTACAAGCTGGCGCCGGAGACACTGAACCTGCAGGGTAGCAGGGCAGTGCCCGAGATCCAGATATTCAGAGTAGCGCTGAAGCCGGCCGGAGTGGCGGATGCGCTGCCGGTTGAGGTGCTGCGTTGCATTGACCGTGCCATCGGCTTTCCGCTGATCTTCGAGGTGACCGCCAGCCGCGAGGACGGCGCGCCCCGTGATGCCATTCGGGTGGCGGCCACCTACAAGCGGCCCAGTGAGTCCGACGCCAACAAATGGGTGATCGACGACTACTTCGCCACTGACTGGCTGCCAGCGGACATGCCACGGGCGCCGCTGCCAATTGCGTTGGATTTACCTCGGCTGTACGAGCAGGTATTGCGGCTACTGATTCCGGTGTCGACCCGCTCGGGCGAGTCCATGGCGGCCTTGGTGGAGCGCCACAGCCGGGTCGTCGGAATGCAGCGCGAATGCCAGCGGCTGGAAGCCCGCGTTCAGCGGGAAAAGCAATTTAACCGAAAGGTAGAGTTTAACCGCCAGTTACGGGGGTTGAAGGCGGAGCTCGATGCCTTGATCGAATCAACGAATGAAGGACAGAAGAAACATGGCTGAAAAACCGAAAACCAACAAACTGAAAATGCATAGTCCCGACCTTAGCCAACAGAACATCGCCAAAATTAGGAAGCTCTTCCCTGGTTGCGTAACTGAGGCTCGCGAAGAGACAACCGGGAATCTGCGCCTAGTGGTGGACTTTGATCAGTTGAAGCAAGAGCTGAGCGGCCATATTGTTGAGGGCCCTCAGGAACGCTATCGCCTAGACTGGCCCGGTAAGCGAGAGGCGCTTGCACTGGGAAACTCGCCGGTGACAAAAACGCTTCGACCTTCCACGGAAAGCAGCCCCCGTTTTAGTACTACGCAGAACCTATTCATTGAGGGAGACAATTTGGAAGCCCTCAAGCTTATCCAGGAGACATACCTGGGAAAGATAAAAATGATTTATATCGATCCGCCATATAACACTGGGAACGACTTCATTTACGAAGATGATTTTTCGGAGGCTGAAGGAGAATACCTCATTCGCTCTCAGCAAAAGGATAGCGAAGGAAACCGACTCATTGCCAACACATCAGCGAATGGTAGGTTTCATAGCGATTGGCTGACAATGATGTATTCTCGGCTTTTATTGTGCAAGCGCCTACTATCTAGTGATGGGGTCATGTTTATCAGTATTGATGATAACGAAGCCCATAATCTAATCCGTTTGGGCTGTGAAATTTTTGGTGATGAGAACTTTATCGCTCAGCTAGCCGTTTTGGTTAATCCGCGAGGCCGACATCTTGATAGATTTGTCGCCAAGACGCACGAGTCAATTTTAGTGTTTGCAAAGGACGGCATGAACGGCGCCGCTATCCGGGGACTTGAGAAAGAGGGGCGCATGGTTGAAGAATACAATCGGTCAGACGATCGAGGTCCATATCGCCTGCTTGGCTTGCGCAATCGAAATCAGGCGTTTAATCCGACGACTAGGCCAAATCTTTACTACCCGTTGTATGTAAACCCTGAGAGTGGCGCAGTCTCAATCACTAAGTCTGAAGATTTTACTTTCGAAGTTTGGCCTGATGCGCCAAATGGCGTTCAGACTTGCTGGACTTGGGGAAAGGACAAGGTAAAGTCGGAAGCGCACCTTTTGTTGGCAGAACCTCGCGGTGAAGAATGGCGTATTCATAGAAAGGACTATTTGAATAGTGATGACGGGAAAACAGCGAAAAGTCTTGTGAAGTCGTTGTGGACTGACAAGGAGTTCACAAACGACTATGGTCGTAAAGCTGTCAAAGATCTTTTCGGGGCTGCAGTTATGGACTTCCCAAAGTCGCCAGATCTTATTGCTCGCCTTTTGAAAATAGCGACTAGAGAGGACTCTATTGTATTAGACTTCTTCGCAGGCTCAGCGACGACAGCGCAATCCGTAATGACCCTAAATGCAGAAGATGGCGGTGCGCGCAAGTTTATTATGGTTCAGCTACCCGAAGAGGTCGGGTCAGCTTCCAACGCGTACAAAGCGGGATACCGTGATATCGCCGAACTCGCAAAGGAACGCATTCGTCGTGCAGGGAAGAAGATCCTTGAAAACGAATACCATCCTGCCTGGAATCGCGATGTTGGTTTCCGGGAGCTTAAGGTCGATACTTCGAACATGAAGGATGTCTATTACCGCCCGGACGAACTGAGGCAATCAGATTTACTCGATACAGTCGATAACGTGAAGGAGGACCGCACACCAGAGGACCTGCTATTCCAGGTATTGGTCGACTGGGGCGTTGACTTGACCCTACCCATTCGCCGCGAAACAGTGCAGGGCAAAACCGTCTTCTTCGTAGACGAGAACGCGCTGGTTGCCTGTTTCGATAAGGGTGTTACAGAAGATCTGGTTAAGGAGCTGGCTGGCCATGAGCCCCTGCGGGTTGTTTTTCGCGACAACGGCTTTGTTTCCGACGCGGTAAAAATCAACGTGGAACAGGTCTTCCGTCAGCTTTCGCCGACCACTGAAGTCAGAAGTCTCTAAGGAGTCGCGGCATGGACGAGCAAGCTCTGAATGCGCTGCTTGAGACCTTGATCAGCACCTGGGAGAACGAGGTGGTGGAGTTCAAGCAGGCTGGCAATGATTACGACACCAACAAGATTGGTGAGTATTTTTCGGCGCTCAGCAATGAAGCCAATCTGCGGGGGCTGGAGCGTGCGTGGCTGGTCTTCGGTGTTAGTAATAAAACCCGTGGTGTGGTGGGTACTCTCTACCGGCAAGAGCCAGAGCGCTTACACGGCCTTAAACAGCAAGTGGCGCAAAGCACCGAGCCCAGCGTTTCCTTCCGCGATATCCATGAGCTGCAGCATGCAGGCGGGCGGGTGTTGCTGTTCGAGATTCCCGCAGCGCCAAGGGGTATCCCGATTGCGTGGAAAGGGCACTATTACGCCCGAGCGGGCGAAAGTCTGTGTTCTCTAGGGCTGGACAAGCTGGATGAGATTCGCCAGCAGACCCTAGCGCAGGACTGGAGCGCGCAACTGGTGCCGGCGGCCAGTCTGACCGATCTGGACGAATCGGCGCTGGCCAGGGCGCGAAAGGCCTTTGTCAGGAAGTATGCCAACCGCTTCAGTCCCGAAGAGGTTATGAGCTGGCCGCTGGCGACCTTCCTGGACCGGGCGCGCATTACCTTGAACGGCCAGGTTACGCGCACGGCGCTGCTGTTGTTGGGCAAGCCCGAGGCAGTCTGGCACCTGTCGCCGCACCCAGCTCAGATGACCTGGAAGCTGGAGGGGACCGAGCGGGCCTATCAGCACTTCGCACCTCCGTTTCTGTTGACCACCACCCAGCTGTATCAGCGTATTCGCAATATCCAGCTGCGTTTGTTGCCCCAAGACGAGCTAATGCCGATTGAAGTCTCCAAGTATGACCAGAAAATCGTGCTGGAAGCATTGCACAACTGCATTGCGCACCAAGATTACACCCGTAATGGCCGGGTCGTGGTGATTGAGCAGTCCGACCGCTTGATATTTGAGAATGAGGGCAGTTTCTTCGAGGGTGCTCCGGGAGACTATCTGGAGGGCAACCGCATCCCCCGCCGCTACCGCAATCCCTTCTTGGCACAGGCCATGGCTGAGCTGAACATGATTGATACCATGGGCTACGGCATTCACGACATGTACGCCCGCCAGGCCAAGCGTTACTTTCCCATGCCGGACTATGAGCTTGGGGAGCCCAGTGCGGTCAGCCTGACCATCTACGGTGGTGTGGTGGACCCAGCCTATAGCCGGCTATTGATACAGAAAACCGACCTGCCGCTTGCGGATGTATTGGCTCTGGACCGGGTACAGAAAAAGCTGCCGATTCCCGATGAGGCTGTGGCCCGGCTGAAGCGTGCCGGCCTGATTGAAGGGCGCAAGCCCCGCTTTCATGTATCGGCCAGCGTCGCCAAGGCCACCGGGAGTATGGTGGATTACATCCGTACCCGAGCCCAGGATGATGAGTTTTACGCCAAGCAGGTCACTGATTACCTTCGGCAGTCTGGCGGGGCCAGCCGCGCCGATATCGATAAATTACTGTTCGATAAGCTGAGCGACGCCTTGTCTAATGAGCAAAAAGTAATAAAAATCAGCAACTTACTGACCAAATTAAGACGCCAAGGGGTTATTTTTAACGCTGGTTCACGAAGCAGGCCAGAATGGAAACTTGCAGAATGAATATGTTCCTTAAAATATCATTTTCTCTTAAAAATCAATTGGTTATGCCTTTCTGCAAAGTGGTCGAAGCTAACAAAATGCAGAAAGAATGCAGAAAGAGGATGCCATGAAACTCAAGTTCAAGGTCCAGTCATATCAGACCAACGCCGTCAACGATGTGGTGGAGTGCTTCGCCGGACAGCCCATGACTTCGGGCCTGAATTATCGCATCGATCCCGGACGCAAGGCGCAAGCCAGCGCCTTTGAGGAGGGTTTCAAGAACGCCGACTTGGCGCTGACCGAAGCGCAGATCCTGGACAATATTCAGAAGGTCCAGCGTAGGCAGAACCTACCTGGCTCGCAGTCATTGACGGACTTTACGACCTTTAATGCTAAGGGTGAGCGTGTGCCCGCCCCCGCAGCTTACAAGAAGGACGCCCTGGCTGCGACCCGCGTTCACCTTGATGTGGAGATGGAGACGGGCACGGGTAAAACTTATTGCTATATTAAGTCTATCTTCGAGATGAACAAACGCTATGGCTGGTCAAAGTTCATTATCGTCGTGCCTTCTATCGCCATCCGCGAAGGGGTGTACAAGTCCTTCGAAGTGACCGCCGAGCACTTCACTGAAACCTACGGCAAGAAGGCGCGGTTTTTTATCTACAATTCCAAGCGCCTGCATGAAGTCGAGAGCTTCTCTTCGGATGCCGGAATCAATGTGATGATCATGAACATCCAGGCGTTCAACGCGCGGGGCAAGGACAATCGTCGTATTTATGATGAATTAGACGACTTTCAGTCGCGCAAGCCAATCGATGTAATTGCGTCGAACCGGCCGATTTTGATTCTGGACGAGCCACAGAAGATGCAGGGTGCGGCCACCATGGAGGCCCTACCGAAGTTCAAGCCGCTGTTTATCCTGCGTTACTCGGCTACCCACCGTACCCAACACAACCGGGTACACCGGTTGGACGCGCTCGACGCTTATAACCAAAAGCTGGTGAAAAAAATCGCGGTTCGCGGCATTCAAACCCGTGGGCTCGCTGGAACCAGTGCCTACCTGTATCTCGAAGGTATCGACATCTCGAAGCATGCCCCGGTGGCTCGGATTGAGTTGGAGGTGAAGCTGAAGTCGGGCGAGATCAAACGACAGCTTCGGCGGATGGCATTTCGCGACGATTTGTTTACGATCTCTGGCGAGCTGGACCAATACCAAGGCTTTACAATCAGCCAGATCGATGAACGAAACGACACAGTGGAGTTTACCAACGGGGAAATACTGAAGGCCGGCGAGGCGAATGGTGATGTCACGGAGCGTGACGTCCGTCGTATACAGATTCGTGAGACGATCAAGGCACACCTGGACAAAGAAAAGCAGCTCTTTGCGCAGGGCATCAAGGTGCTGTCACTGTTCTTTATAGACGAGGTGGCAAAATATCGCGACTACGACGCACCTGATGAGAAAGGCGAATACGCGCGGGTTTTCGAGGAGGAGTACGATCTGCTGAAAAACGAGTACCTTTCTGAGCTTGCTATCGATAACGAGCAGTACCGGAAGTATTTGGCAGATATTGAACCCGGTCGAACCCACAATGGTTATTTCTCGATCGACAAAAGGACCAAGCGGATGAAGGACCCAGCCGTCGGTGCGAGATCCGTTGATTCCGATGACGTAGACGCTTACGACCTGATTCTAAAGGACAAGGAACGCCTGCTGGCCTTTGAAGAACCGACGCGGTTCATCTTCTCCCACTCCGCACTTCGCGAAGGCTGGGACAACCCGAACGTATTTGTTATGTGCATGCTGAAGCACAGCGACAACACCATTTCTCGCCGCCAGGAAGTGGGGCGTGGGTTACGCCTGAGCGTCGACCAGCATGGTGACCGCATGGATCACCCGGCCGTGGTACACGATATCAACGTGCTTACGGTGGTCGCGAGTGAGAGCTACAAAGACTTCGTGGTGGGTTTGCAGAAAGAGATTTCGGAGACCTTGTCGTCGCGCCCACGCCAGGCGACAGAGGCCTACTTCACCGGAAAGACGATCACGACAGATCAAGGGGTGGTCGAAGTCACCGCTGCCATGGCGAAACAGATTTATCGTTACCTAATAAAGAACGATTACACTGACGATGCCGACCAGATCGCCGACGCATACCATGATGCCAAGGACTCCGGAACGCTCGCAGAGCTGCCAGAAGACCTGAAGCCTCATGCCTATCAGGTTTTCCAACTGATCGACAGTGTCTTCAGCGACGCTCAACTACCGAAGGTGGATGACGGACGTAAACCCAAGACCAACCCCCTGAACGCGAACTTCGAGAAGAAGGAGTTCCGGGCTCTGTGGGAGCGTATCAATCGCAAGGCTGTATATCGGGTTGATTTTGATTCGGAGGAGCTAGTTAAAAAGTGCGTTGGTACTTTAGACAAAGAGTTGCGGGTGACCCCTTTGCAGTACACCGTCCAAGCGGGTGTTCAGCAGGATGCTTTAACCGATGAGCAGCTTCGTGGCGGTGATGGATTTTCAGTTCAGGAGACCAAGAATGAGTACGGAGATTCTATTCATTCATTGGTAAAGTACGATCTCGTAGGAAAAATTGCTGAAAACGCTCATTTGACCAGAGAGACCACGGCGGCAATACTTAGTCAAGCACAGGCGGCGGTTTTCGCGCAGTTCCAAAAGAACCCTGAACACTTCATCGCGGAGGCTACTCGTCTTATTACTGAACAGAAAGCAACCATGGTGATTGAGCGCCTTGCATACAACGAGGTGGGTGAGTGCTACGACGCCGACATTTTCACCGCCAACCAGACTGGCCAAGATTTCTCCCGTGCTACGGCGAAACTCAAGAACCACGTCTACGATTATGCGATAACGGACTCCGATGTGGAGAGTAAGTTTGTAGAGGAGCTGGATACGAGCCATGAAGTCGTCGTGTATGCCAAGTTGCCGCGCGGCTTCCTGATCCCGACGCCTGTCGGTGACTATAACCCCGATTGGGCGATATCCTTTAGCGCCGGAAGTGTCAGGCATATCTACTTTATAGCCGAAACCAAAGGCTCCATGTCGTCTATGAAGCTGCGTGAGATCGAGAAAACGAAGATCGAGTGCGCCCGGAAGTTCTTCGACGAGATAAATCAAAGGATCAGTGAAGATCGCGTGAAATACGATGTCGTTACGGATTACTCAAAGCTGATGGACGTTGTTGGGCGGGCTACTAGCGTGTGATCAAGAGAATAAGCCTGGGTAGGAACTAGCTGCCAACTATTGATGCGGCGTCCGGGATCCGGCAATCTTCGGCGGGCTGGGTGTGTATCCTTACGAGGGGCTTCTATATTGTATTTAATGGCTTAGATATCCGATCAGAAAACGTTTGTAAAGTGGAGGAGAATCGATGGGTCGAAGTAAGAGAAAGGCGCAACAGAAAGCTATCATGGAAAAGCATTCTCATCCTTATTTGGACTGCCCGGTGACCTACGGTGAGGTCTCTAAAGTGCTACATGACCTGGATCCTGGGAACACTTGTTGTGGCCACAACGAGGGCATGGAGGACGAGTACGATCTCATAGCTAGATCTGCAGTGAGTGAATCTGGTGGAGAGCATGCTAGGATCGGCCAGGCCGTAGTCGATGAACTTTGTGTTTCATTTGGCTCTTTCGATGGCGACCCAGGCACTATAGAAGCCATTTTGTATGCATTTCGCGCAGAAGAAATTGAAAGAATTCTGAAGTGTCGTTCAGAAAAAATTAGAAGCATTCATGCCCACCTTTTTCCGGAGGACTATGACTTCGTTTACGATTCAATTTCTGACGTTCGTGATCGTCACAAAGGCATCGATCCCATGTCGCTGGAGTATCGACAAAAGTGGCAGCTGAAAAGGAGAAAGCTTGAATTGCAGGAAGAGCTTTATAGCCGAGATACTATGGAGTTTGTCGAGAAGCTATATTTGCGTCTGAGCTGGCATGAGGTTGATATTTTGCTCTACTCCAAGGAGATCGACTGGGAGCGATTAGCTAATACGATGAAGCTTTGAATAACTGCTTTTAGCTTGATTGGAAGCTTGTATTTTCAGACTGTTTCGAGCGCTTGAAGAGCTTAGAGCTCTAAGGTGAGTCCGTGTGAAGTTAATGAAGTGCAAGGTCGAGCGTTTGACGTAAGATTTTAGACGTGAAAAAAATTTTTCTTAAGAAGAAAATTGAGTTCTCTGGAGCCGTAAGACTGTCTAAAATGAAGGAGGCAGAAAAGGTGTGGCGTGACGATCTCCCTATTAGAATACGCAATGTTCTCAGCCACGAGGCTATAGTGTCTGATTATCAAAAACTTCACAATAGTCTAATATTTTCCAGAGGAATTCGATTTTCTAAGAATGAAAAGAAGGAGTTGCAGAAATTTTGGAGACGTCTTTTCCCGGCTGTTTTCGTAAGCGGTAGAGCTTCAATTACCTGAGCTAAGAGTTAGTGTAGGCTGCTTGGAAAACGCCAAGCAATAATGATAGCCAAAAACTATCATAATGCGGGCAATGATTGTTGCGGGCACATTTGTCAACTAAGCTCCACCAGGCCTTGTGGGATCAGTTGTACCCTTTGGCTTATGGCTTTCACGTAAGACAAGGGTTATCGATTGCTTTACGTGGTCGTAGATTTCTGGGCAGCTACTTGCTCTGGGTCCTGCTACGTTCAGTGTACTGATCCCAAAGTTTTCAATAAATCTGCTCAGGACTTCTGCCGACCTTCTGGGATCAATCAATTGAATATCAATTAGCTTGTAAGGTTTCTTTTGCTTGATGCAGAAGAGAACTGATGCTTCAGTGCCGCCAGTCGGGTATGAGCTGTAGAAAATTGCGGTTCCGTCAGAGTCCGTCACATTTTTTTTGTTACGTTGCCGGTAGCCACCCTCAATTTCGGTCAGCTTGTACTTGTTACTTATTGAGCCATCCTCAGCTAAACGCCCGGCGGGACAGTTCCCACCTATAGGGAAACCGGCTTCAATACCTGCATCCAGAGCCGCTCTATCCGCTCCGGTTTGTCCACCACTTACAATTTTTGAAAGCATATCACCGTGTCCAGATTAACATATATATAATATAAAAATCTTTCAGTATTCATCACTGGGGAAATGATACACCGCCAAGATAGGGGGTACTCAGAGAATGACCGCAACCGTTCCATAAAGGAGTGCTCGGTGGCTGAGAGGTCTGCCGATATAGTGGCCCATTGTGCTGACTCTGGGTGCGCGCTACTATCTACTTAGCTCGACAGGGCCAGACTTTCGCCATGAAGTAAGGGCTTTCAACTGCTTCAGTTATGGCTTGAAGGGCGGATTCAATACCCATTTCGGTTCAATAATTACCCAAATGGGACGACGGTATCAGCATTATTTGAACCAATTAAAGTCTTTTTATATCAAAGCCTTATGAATATATTTCAAGTCCGGCCTTGGCGCTTGGACCCAGTAAAGCGCATTTAATCGAGTGCGTATGAGCTGCGGGACTCACAGGCCAACGAGAGCCGCGTGCTTTATTCGGCCCCAGCTCTGGCCTTTAGGAGCCATTGCGATTTCTGTTCAACTATCATCCATTCACCACCTTTAGAGGGGGGCTTTGACAGGCGGACAGTGAGCCTATCGACGCCTTTTCGATCTGGCTGCTCCAAACCGTCATGAGCTTCCTTCGAGCCTCCAGATAGTCTGCCCGGTTGTAATCCCCCCGCACGCTGCTGTCAACGTGAGCCAGGCATACCTCAATGAGCTCCGGGTCCTGCCGCATTTCATTCAGTACTGTGCTGGCCAATGCCCTCAAGCCGTGGCTGACAAGCTTACCCCCATAACCCATCCGCTTAAGCGCCATATTGGCGGTTTGGCTATTGGTGTGGGTTCGTGGGTTGCGATCAGATGGAAATAGGTGCTCCCGGTGCCCACTAATCGGTTTTAATGCTTCCAGTAGCGCCAGGCTTTGCTCTGTCAGTGGCACTATGTGCTCTTTCCGTTTTTTCATCCGCTCGGCTGGTATTGTCCATAACTGCTTCGCGAAGTCGATTTCTTCCCAGCGAGCGCCAGCCGCTTCTGAGGGGCGTGTCATGGTGTGCAGCTGCCATTCGATCAGCAGGCGAGTGACTCGCTTGATGCTGGCGTTGGCGATGGTTTGTACCAGCTCCGGCAATTCCTCCGGCTTGATGGTGGGCATATTCTTCTTCTTGGGTTTTAAGAAAGCCTCCCTTATGCCGCTGAGCGGGTTGGTTGGTAAGTACCCACTATTTGTGGCGTGAGTCATGATTTCGTTTAGCCGCTGACATAGGCGCTTGACGGTTTCGAGGCTGCCTTTGGCTTCAATAGGGCGTAGGACATCAATCACCTGTGGAGCGCTAACGTCGGTAATCGGTGTGTGCGCCAGCTTGGGGAAAATATGGATCTCCAGTGACTTCCAGGAGTCGGCTGCATGGTCAGCGGTCACACGGGACTTTTTCAGCTCAATCCACTCTTCGGCGACCTTGCGCAAGGTGTTGCTCGTCTCCAGCTTCCTTTGTAGTGCTTCTTTGTCTCGGTGCGCTTTGGGGTCGATGCCCCGGGCAACGAGCGCGCGGCTCTCTTTGGTTTTTTCGCGAGCTTGAGCGAGGCTGATCTCGGGGTAACTACCCAGCCCGATGTTGACTCGTTTCTTGGAGATGGGGTGACGGTAATTGAAGTTCCACAGACGTGAGCCATTGGCGCGCACGCGGAGTTGAAGGCCACCCCCATCGGACAGGACGTAGTCTTTGTCTCGAGGCTTGGCGGCGGCGACCTGCTTGGCCTTCAGGGTGGTGGTGTAGGTGCTCATTGGGTATTCCAGACTGCCATTTGGTATTCCAAAATATAGCATTGGGTGCCATGGAATACCACTTGGAATACCCGCAGTGTCGGTTGTTACTGGATCTTATCGGACGTTAATAGACTGGAAAACCACGTAACTGCTTGATTTTAGGCACAAAAAAAGACGTCCTAGGACGTCTTTAGATGTGGTGATGGTGGAGCCGGGGGGAGTTGAACCCCCGTCCGCCGATACTCCGCTCTTGGCTCTACATGCTTAGTTTCCGTTTATTGATTTAGCCTCTTACAGCCCAACGGGCAGGACGTAAGACGCGATCCTGTTTAGGTTTTAACGGATCCGCCACAGGCGAACTTCACCGCGATCCAGTTCTATTTGACAGTCAATAACGCGGTACTGGCACCTTGCTATTGACCGCTAGCAGGTTCTTAGGCTGCTAGAGCGTAGTTGTCGTCGTTGGCAACTATTAAGTTGCAGCTTTGGATTAACGTGATTGGCTGCCATCACGACATGCACCTTGAGTTTCGTCACCGGCGTCGAATCCAAATCGGCCCCTTAAAGGGGAATTTGGTCGCGTCGGGCAGAGTGCCAGTCAAGCTGGCCGAACTCGAACCCTGCGATTCATGAGACTACCGGAAAAGCCGGAAGTTCCAGAATTGGGAGCATTGTAGGGCCGTGTGAGGGGTAACGCAAGGTCGCATTACCCCCAAGACGGCCGCTGTCGCCTTCTTTCCTGAATCAGTCTCTGGTTTCGGTGCGGGTCACATCGGCGCTGATCTCCGCAACGACGCGGCGGTTCTGCTCGCGGCCGCTGGCGGTGTCGTTATCGGCGATGGGGCGCTCCTCCCCATAACCAACCGCCTCTACCCGGTCTGCGGGCAAGCCAAAGCGCTCAATCAGCACGTCACGGACCGCGTCGGCGCGGCGCTGGGACAGTTGCTGGTTGTAGGCGGCGGCGCCGCTGCTGTCGGTGTGGCCCTCGACGGTGACCCGGGTCTGGTCGAACTGGCGCATAAAGTCGGCGACCTGCTGCACTTCGGGCATGAACTGCTCCCGAACCTCGGCGCTGTTGGTCTCAAACTGCACCTGCATTTCGATGGAGACCGACTCGGTCAGCTCAACCGGACAGCCCTGATCGTCCACCCGGTATTGGCGGGCGGTATTGGGGCAGTTGTCCCGGTGGTCCGGCACGCCGTCGCGGTCGCTGTCCAGGGCGCAGCCTCGGGCATCGACGCGGGCTCCTTCGGGCGTATCGGGGCACTGGTCCCGGTTATCGACCACCCCGTCGTTGTCGCTATCCTGTGGTGTGGTTGGAGCGGGTTCGGGCGCGGTTGACCGTGCGGGGCGGTCGTCGTAACCGAACAGGAAGCTCAGGCCGGTGCTGATGGCGAAGTCAGTGTGTTCGGCATCCAGGTTGTTGAACAGGCGCATATCGGTGCGCCACAACCAGCGTTTGGACAGTTGGTATTTGACCCCGACACCGGCATTGATCAGGGTGTCGTTCTGGGCCCGGGCCAGGGTGGGGCCGGACAGCTCCTGGTCGCCAACGCCGAAGGCGAAATAGGGACGAGCGCGCTGATTGCGATCGGCCAGGTGATAAAGCGCGTCGAGGCGATACTGTTCGCCGTCGATATCCACACCGGTTTCACTCTGCTCGGTGTCGAATTGCGAGGCCATCAATTCCAGGCCCCAGCGTTCGCCGAGGTTCATTCCCAGGCCAAGCTGATAGTGACCGGTGTCTTCCAGCGGGGTGTCAAATACCGTGCGCCCCAGGCCACCATGGAGTTCAAAGGTGGGGTGGTGCAGGTCGTGGTCGTCGGCGTGGGAAAGGGGTGTGGCCGCGAGGGCCAGTGCTGTAAGCGGGGTTCCAAATTTAAGTGCCATTAATGTCTCTCCTGAGTGATTCCGTGGCAATTGATACCTGCTAAGTGTAGCAGGCTTGAGCAACAGTCCGTGTATGGGGGTGAAACAATGTGATTCAAGTCACCCCCTTTCTCAGGGTCGGTTGATGACGGCCCGAGGCATGGTTATACACTCAAATACTTCTGTACCAGATGGTCGTCCAGAGCGGCAATCGCGCCAGAGGCCTGAGTGTGGCCTTTTTCCATGATAAAAAAGTCATCGGCCACCTTGCGGGCGAACGGCAGTTTCTGTTCAACCAGCAAAACGGTGAGCCCCATTTCCCGATTGAGTTTGCCAATCACGTTGCCGATATCGCGCACGATGTTTGGCTGAATGCCCTCGGTGGGCTCGTCCAGCAGCAGAACTTTCGGGTCCAGCACCAGGGCCCGTCCGATGGCCAGTTGCTGTTGCTGGCCGCCGGACAGGTCGCCCCCTCGGCGGTGGCGCATGTCGAGCAGTACCGGGAACAACTCGTAGATGTGATCGGGGACTTTGGTCTGACCGTCGCCCCGCGCGCCGAGAGAGATTTTGAGGTTTTCCTCAACGGTCAGCTGCGGAAATATTTCCCGGCCCTGGGGTACGTAGCCGATGCCGGCCCGGGCGCGGGCTTCGGTGGAGAGTTTACTGATGTCTTTGCCGTTGAGCCGGATACTTCCTTCGGCAATGGGCAGCAAACCGGTGATGCATTTGAGCAGTGTGGTTTTGCCCACGCCGTTGCGCCCGAGCAGGCAGCCGCAGGTGCCTTCACGGACTTCCAGGGACAGGTCCCAGAGGATGTGGCTTTGGCCGTAATATTGGTTGACGTTTTCGATGGTTAGCACGGGGGTCTCCGTTGTTACAGTCCAGGTCGTTGGTTGTTTTAGGGGGTATTTACGGCGGATGCGCTGGGCTCCGAATCGTCGGACCGATCCGCCCTACGCTACCTAGTGGCGGTATCCGCCGTTACCCACACTATTCACCCAAATACACTTCGATGACTTTTGGGTTGTTCTGCACCTGATCCATGGTGCCTTCGGCCAATACCGAGCCCTGGTGCAATACCGTGACCTGGCGGGCGATCGAGCGCACAAAGGCCATGTCGTGTTCCACCACGATCACCGAGTGATCGCCGGCGAGGGAGGTCAGCAGCTCGGCGGTGCGTTCGGTTTCCTCGCCGGTCAATCCGGCGACGGGCTCATCCACCAGCAACACCCGGGGGCTCTGCATCAGCAGCATGCCGATTTCCAGCCATTGTTTTTGACCGTGGGAGAGCAGACCGGCGGGGCGTTGAACCTCTGACAGTAAACCGATCTGGCGGACCACTGAATCAATCCGGTCCGTCTGCTCCGCCGAGAGTGATCGGGTCAAGGTGAACCAGACCCGCTTGTCGGCGGCGGTGGCGAGCTCCAGGTTTTCGTATACCGTCAACGCTTCGAAAATGGTCGGCTTCTGAAACTTCCGACCGATGCCGCCCCGGGCAATTTGATGCTCGGACAGGTTCAGCAGATCAATCTGTTGTCCAAAGTACACGCTGCCCTCATCGGGTCGGGTTTTACCGGTAATCACATCCATCATCGTCGTTTTTCCGGCGCCGTTGGGGCCGATGATGCAACGCAGCTCGCCATCGTCCACATACAGGTTCAGATTGTTCAGCGCCTTGAAGCCGTCAAAACTGACCGTCACGCCTTCAACGTACAGAATCGGGCCGTGACTGGTATCCAGGGGTTTACCAAAATTCGGATCCCGTTTGGGTAGCGCCCTCTGACTGAATTGATGGGCTTGCTTGATCAGGTTCATGGCGCCTCCTTGGGTTCGGTTGTTTGGTCGGCTCCGGTCTGGGGATCGGTCTTGTTGCCTTTGCGCTTGAGGCGATCAAACAGACCCACCAGGCCCTTGGGCAGAATCAAGGTGACAATCACAAACAGGGCACCGAGCACAAACAGCCAGCTCTCCGGTGACCAGGTGGTAAACAGGGTTTTGGCGTAGTTCACGGAGAAGGCACCGACAATGGCCCCGTAAAGCGTCCCGCGACCGCCGGTCGCCACCCAGACCACCAGCTCGATGGAGTTCAGGGGTGAGAATTCACCGGGATTGATGATGCCCACCTGGGGCACGTACAGGGCGCCCGCGATGCCGGCGAGCATGGCGGAAAACACAAACAGCCAGAGTTTGTAGGCTTCCACTTTATACCCGCAAAAACGGGTTCGACTTTCGGCGTCGCGAATGGAAACAATCACCCGCCCCATGCGAGAGGTGACGATATAGCGGCAAGCCAGGTAGCCGAGAATGAGCATAATGGCCGAGGCGATAAACAGGCTGTTGCGGGTGCCTTTGTCAGTGATGGAAAATCCCAGGATGTCCTTGAAGTCGGTCAGGCCGTTGTTACCCCCAAAGCCCATCTCGTTGCGGAAGAACGCCAGCATCAGCGCGTAGGTGAGCGCCTGGGTGATGATCGCAAAGTAGACCCCGGTCACCCGTGAACGAAACGCGAGCCAGCCAAACACCAGGGCCAGCAGGCCGGGCACCACCAGTACCATCAGCGCGGCGAACCAGAACATATCGAAACCGAGCCAGTACCAGGGCAGGCTGTCCCAGTTCAGAAATACCATGAAGTCCGGCAGGTCGGGATTGCCGTACTGGCCCCGATCACCAATCTGACGCATCAGGTACATGCCCATGGCGTAGCCGCCCAGGGCGAAAAAGGCACCGTGCCCGAGGGACAGGATGCCGGCGTAACCCCAGATCAGGTCCACCGACAGGGCCAGTAGTGCAAAGCACAGAAACTTGCCGATCAGGGTGACCAGGTAAGTCGAAACATGGAAGGGCGAACTCTCCGGCACCAGCATATTGCAGACCGGAACGATCACCGCCATCAGGGCTACCAGCCCCAATACCAGCATGCCGCCCCGATCACTGAGTAGTAAACGTTGTGTCAACATAAGTGTCTCTCGAAACCTTTCAGCAGGGCAGGGGTTATTCCGCTGCCCGTCCTTTTTGAGGGAACAGGCCTTTGGGGCGTTTCTGAATGAACAGAATCAGCATCACCAATACCAGCACTTTGGCCAGCACCGCGCCCGCCCAGGGCTCCATGAATTTGTTGAGTACGCCCAGCCCCATGGCGCCCACCAGGGTGCCCCAGAGGTTGCCTACACCACCGAACACCACCACCATGAATGAATCGATGATGTAGGCCTGGCCGAGGTTGGGGCCGACATTGGTCAGCTGCGACAGGGCGACACCGGCCACGCCCGCCACGCCCGAGCCGAGGCCGAAGGTCATGGCGTCGACCCAACTGGCGCGCACTCCCACCGCGCGCGCCATGGGGCGGTTCTGGGATACCGCTCGCACTTTGAGGCCCAGCGAGGTGCGTTTGAGAATGGCCATAAGCATGAAGAACACGATCAGGCCAAAGGCGAGAATGTACAGGCGGTTGTAGGTGAGCGAGAGCGCCGGGTTGATGACCATCGAGCCGCTCATCCAGTCAGGTAAGGTCACGCTACGGTTCAGCGGCGAAAAAATGGTGCGAGCCGCTTGTTGAAGAATCAGGCTGATACCGAAGGTGGCCAACAGGGTTTCCAGGGGGCGGCCGTACAGAAAGCGGATCACCCCTCGTTCAATGGCAATGCCCACCAGTCCGGCGACCAGGAAGGCCGCGGGGACGGCCATGGCCAGGCTCCAGGCAATCTGTCCCGGGAACAGCTGTTGAATCACCCAGGTGGTGTAGGCACCGATCATCATCAGCTCGCCATGGGCCATATTGATCACGCCCATTACCCCGAAAGTGATGGCCAGACCAATGGCGGCGAGTAACAGGACCGAGCCCAGGCTCAAGCCGAAGAAAATGCTTTCGACGAATTGGTAAAATTCGAGTTTGGTCTGGATAGAGGCCAGTGCTTCTCCGGCGGCTTCCTGCACGGCGGGCGCCGGGTCGTCATCGCGCAGACGGCGCAGTTCGTTGCGGGCTTCGCCCACCAGTGAGCCACGCAGCGATTGGATGGCGGACAGGCGAACTCGCTCGTTGTCGCTCTTGAGGTCGTAAAGAGAGAGGGCGGTTTCAATGGTTTCATTTACCAGGCGCGTCTCTTCGATATCGCTGCGAGCTTGCAATAGTTCGATGTTGTTTTCGTCGATGCCCTCTTTGATCATCCGTTGTACTGCTTCGTAGCGGGTCTGGGTATCTTCGGAATCGAGGTTCAGGCGCGCGAGTATGTTGCGAATCTGGGTGCGCATCCGCGTTGTGACGGGAATGCGTTTAGTATCGATCGCGGCGTCCAGGCTTGCTCCGGTGAGTGCGTTCTCCAGGCTGCCATCGGGCCGTTCAATCAGAATGCGGCTTTCGTCTTCGTCATCGCTGTACAGGTTCCCTTCCAGCAGGGCCGTCAGTACGATCGGAACTCTCGGGTGAGCGACTTGCGCCAGGGCGTCAATGGCGTCGTCCCGTTGCATCAGACTGGCCTGGGCGACCGCTCGAGTCTGTTCGGCCAGGGCGTTCTCCTCTTGAGCGAGCGCCGGCGTTGCAATGCACAGCAACAGTGGCAGTAAAAAATGCAGTAACCGTTGCCCAACGTGGGTCCTTGGTTGACCAGTGGTAATCATAACAGCGTGCTCTTATTGCCAGAATGGGTGCACCGCCCGGGCTGCGCCGGGCGGTGGTGCTTCTTGTGGCCTGTCGTTCTGGTTTATTCCGCGGCTGGCGCGGCGCCCAGGCACTGTTTGGTTTTGGTGTTGTAGTTGCCGCAGTTGACCGGGTCGGTCCAGTCGGCAATCAGGTCCTTGCTTCCTTCGAGGTAGTCGGACCAGGCATCACCGGGCACGAGGTCTTCGGTTTGCCATACGGTCAGGAACTGTCCGTTATCCTGAATCTCACCAATGTGAACCGGCTTTTCGATGTGATGGTTGGGCAGCATTTCACTGATGCCGCCGGTCAGGTTGGGTACCTTTACACCCACCATGGCATCGATCACAGCGTCGGTGTCGGTAGTACCCGCTTTCTCGACCGCTTTCACCCACATGTTGAAGCCGATGTAATGCGCCTCCATCGGGTCATTGGTGACGCGCTCTTCACTACCGATAAAGTCGTGCCATTTTTCAATGAA
Source organism: Marinimicrobium sp. UBA4209 (assembly GCF_002381585.1). Classification (NCBI taxonomy): domain Bacteria; kingdom Pseudomonadati; phylum Pseudomonadota; class Gammaproteobacteria; order Cellvibrionales; family Cellvibrionaceae; genus Marinimicrobium; species Marinimicrobium sp. UBA4209. The sequence goes on along the minus strand of NZ_DFTP01000037.1, from coordinate 4,631 downwards.
CGCTTCGTTCTGATCGGTATCGACGCTCATGAAATAGTTCCACGCGGCCAGGTGGCCGACCAGAGGCTTGGTGTCGATACCGGACAGCTCCTCTTCGCCCACGGAGAAAGCGACCACCGGGATGTCTTCCGCCGATACCCCTTGGTTACCCAGTTCGCGATAGAACGGCACGTTGGCGTCCCCGTTGATGGTGGATACCACAGCCGTCGGTTTGCCCTGGCTGCCGAAGCGTTTGATGTCCGACACAATGTTCTGCCAATCGGAATGACCGAACGGGGTGTAGTTGATCATGATGTCTTCGTCGGAAACGCCATTGGCTTTCAGGTAGGCTTCCAGAATCTTGTTGGTGGTCCGGGGGTACACATAGTCGGTGCCGGCCAGTACCCAGCGTTTGATCCCTACTTCATTCATCAGGTAGTTCACGGCGGGAATTGCCTGTTGGTTGGGCGCCGCGCCAGTGTAGAACACATTGCGCGAAGACTCTTCACCCTCGTACTGCACCGGGTAGAAAAGAATACCGTTAAGCTCTTCAATCACCGGAAGAACCGATTTACGGGAAACCGATGTCCAGCAGCCGAAAATGGCATCGACTTCTTCCTGGGTGATCAGCTCGCGGGTTTTCTCCGCAAACAGTGGCCAGTCGGAGGCTGGGTCGACAACCACCGGCTCCAGCTGCTTACCAAGCAGGCCGCCCTTCTTGTTCTGTTCTTCGATCAGCATCAGCATGGTGTCTTTCAGCGTGGTTTCCGAAATGGCCATGGTGCCGGATAGGGAGTGAAGAACCCCCACCTTAATGGTGTCTTCTTCCTGGGCGTGGGCCGTGAGACCCGTCAGAGCCATACTGCAGGCGACCGCCAGGGTGCCAATGGGTTTGAGTAGTTGAGCTAGCTTCATGAGTCATTCTCCATTGATGTCGGTTTTACGGTGTATTGCTGGGTAAACATCCTGTTGTGGGTACAGTGGCGTACGTTCTCCTGAAATCGGGTTGTCGGTCAGGGGTTGGATGTCTTCGGTAACTGGTGCCCCTGACGGGCTTCGTGCAACATGTGCAGCGTGATCTTTCTGACTTCGGCCTGACTTTCCTCAATATGCGTTTTCAGCAGGCGTTGGGCTTCGTCCGAGCGGCGCTTGATGATGGTGCGCAGAATCTTTGCGTGTTCCTGATAGGTCGCCTCAATCCGTGGCCGCTGGGTGAAATCAATGCGCCGGATGATGCGCAGCCGTTCGGTAATGTTGTGGTGGACCCGGGCCATCTCTTCGTTGCCGCAAGCCTCCACCAGATGAACGTGAAAGCGTTCATCCATCAGGCTCACCGTGGGCCCGTCGTCCAGTCGGTCGCTGACCGGCACCAGCCAGAATTCCTTGAGTGCGTCCAGGTCCGGGGTTCCCTCCATCTCGCAGAGCTTTCGCACTGCGGCCTGTTCAAGCACGATCCGTAACTCGTACAGCTGATCGAACTTTTCAAAATCGAACGGCTTGACCTGCCAGCCCGCGCGAAACATCACATCGACAAAACCCTCTCTCTGCAGAAGCGTCAGGGCTTCACGCACGGGGGTTCGACTGGCGGACATGCGTTGGGCGATTTCGCTTTCGGTAAAGCGGTCTCCGGGCAGCAGCACGAAATCAAAAATTTCCTGCTTGAGGGCGCTGTAGACCCGCTCGGTCAAACTTGGGCGATCCGATTTTTGATTCACTGCTGTCCGCCTTGAATATGATCATGTATGCAAGATGGTATTCAGCAGGAACTGTGCCAAACTCGAAATCTGGTGGTGAAATCCGGTAAGTGACTGAGAAAACAACAGGTTTTATGGAGAATAAAAAAAGGAGCGCTCTAAGGCGCTCCCGGGTGTGCACTTAAATGATGCGTGCAATACGTCATTTGCCTCATGTTCGCCCCGAGGCTGACGGTGATCAGTCTTCGAGTACCATCAGAATGTCGCCCGCATTGACCGGCTTTCCGGGGGCACAGTGCACGGCACTGACGGTGGCTTTACGGTCGGCATAGATGGAAAACTCCATTTTCATGGCCTCCACAATCAGCAACGGCTGATCCGGCTCCACCGATTGCCCCGGCTCCACCAGGAGCTTCCAGATATTGCCGCTGATGTCGGCGGTCACGGCATGACCGTCCACATCGTTGGGGTCAATGGCGGGGCCGGCCTGCAGAGCGGCTTCCACCTGTTTTTCTTCATCGGCCTGCCAGAGCGCGACCTCTTCTGTAAACGCAGCCTGCTGTTTTTGCTGAAACGCGGCGATGCTCTCAGCGTTCTCTTCCAGAAAACGTTCATGCTCGGCAATATCGAACCAGGTCTCCTCTATGTCGATGCTCAGACGACCTTCGCGAAAGGCTTCGCGCTGCTCGGTGAGTTCGGCTTCGGTGACCGGGTAGTAGCGCACCTGATCAAAAAAACGCAGTAACCAGGGCTCACCATGGATAAATACCGGGCTTTTCAGAAACTTGTTCCAGATAGGTAGCGTCCGACCCACGAGCTGATAGCCGCCGGGAGAGTCCATACCGTAGATACACATGTAGACACCGCCGATACCGACCGTACCTTCGGCGGTGTAAGTGCGGGCCGGATTGTACTTGGACGTCAGCAGTCGGTGACGGGGATCAATGGGCACGGCGCAGGGGGCGCTAAGGTAAACGTCTCCCAGCCCCAGTACCAGGTAGCTGGCATTGAACAGAACCTCGCGCACCTGATCGATGGATTCCAGTCCGTTGATCCGGCGCATGAACTCGGTGTTGCTGGGCAGCCAGGGAGCGGTATCACGCACCGATTGCCGATATTTGGCTACCGCTTCGAGCGTTGCCGAATCTTCGAATGCCATCGGCAGGTGAATGATGCGACTGGGTACGCGCATCTGGTCCACGGGCGGCAGTGTCTCTTCGATGGATAGTAGCTGTGTGACCAGCTCGCGCTGGTGCAGAACCCGGCTGTCATAATTCACCTGTAAGGAGCGAACACCGGGTGACAGTTCAATAATGCCCTCAATGGGCTTTTCCTTGAGGGCCTCCATCATGGCGTGTACCCGCAACCGGAAGCGCAGGTCCATGACCAGTGGGCCGTACTCCATCAGGATGTATTTATCGCCTGCCTGACGGTAAACCACTTCGGGGCGCCCTTGGGCGGCCGGTAGGGCGGCAAGAATGCAGGGAGAGAGCGAGTGGTCCGGTACAGGAATAGTGAAATCACCCACCGGTTCAGGCTCGGACAGATCGGTGATCGCTTTATCCTGAGCCTTTTCCATGGCCAGCGCCTCATCAAAGCTCAACTGTTTGAAGCGAAGCTTGTCCCCGGGCTTCACCTGGCCGACTTTCCACAGCTCCGCCTTGGCAATGGTCACCGGGCAGACAAACCCGCCCAGGCTGGGACCGTCTTTGGTCAGAATGACCGGCATATCGCCGGTAAAGTTGATGGAGCCGACGGCGTATTCCGTGTCGTGAATGTTGGACGGGTGCAAGCCCGCTTCTCCGCCGTCACTGCGGGTCCAGCTCGGCTTGGGGCCATTGAGCCGGATGCCCAGGCGGTTGGAGTTGTAGTGCACTTCCCAGGCGGTGTTGAAGAACATCTCAATGGACTCTTCCTTGAAAAAGTCCGGGGCACCGTGGGGGCCATAAAGCACGCCGATGTGCCATTCGCGCGGACCCTCGTCGGATTCCTGGGCGTACTCTGGAATCAGTGCGGTGGGGCAGGGTTGGGGTGAATGGGTGGGCGCTGCCGTGGTGCAAGCGGGCAGCGCCGGGTCGCTCACCCGTAACATGTCCGTTGCGCGCAGAACGCGCCCGGCGTGGCCGCCAAACTGACCCAGTGCGAAGGTCGAGCGACTGCCCAGATATTCGGGCACATCAAAGCCGTTGCGCACCGCGAGGTAAGTCCGGCAGCCGTTGACGGCTTTGCCGACTTCCAATACCTGGCCGGCTTTTACTCCGACCGGCTGCCAGAACTCTATGGCTTCGCCGTCGAGCGTCGCCGGTGTGCGGCCACCGGTCAGGGCGATCACAGTATCGGTATGAAAGCGCAGGGTGGGGCCGACAATCGTAAACTCCAGTCCGGCGCTGTGCTCGTGGTTGCCCACAATGCGATTGGCCAGGCGGAAAGCGTAGTCGTCCATGGGCCCGGAAGGGGGCACGCCGATGCCCCAGTAGCCGACCCGACCGGGGTAATCCTGAATGCTGGTGTAGGTGCCTGGCTGCATGACCTCCACCACCGGCGGCTGGTACTCGAAGCTGGCCAGTTTGTTGGTGGCCACATCGCCTGAGGCAAAGAAGTCCGACGCCACGATCTGGCGCAGATAATCCAGGTTGGTGGCGATGCCGGCCATGCGGGTTTCGTCCAGTGCTGCCACCATGTTGGCGATGGCCTCGGCCCGGTCGTTACCGGTGACGATGATCTTGGCGATCATCGGGTCATAGTGGGGCGACACATCGGTGCCGGTGGATACCCAGGTGTCGATACGGGCGTTCTCGGGAAAGTGAACGTCGGTGAGGGTGCCGGGGGAGGGCTGAAAATCCCGTACTGCATCTTCGGCGTAGACGCGTACTTCAATGGCCGCGCCTTTGGGGTCGATTGCCTGGTTCAGGTCGGGGGCATCACCCGCGGCGGTGCGGATCATCCATTCGACCAGAT
>NZ_DFTP01000052.1:15592-25741 GCF_002381585.1 Marinimicrobium sp. UBA4209 | reverse complement strand
AGATTTGGTCTGAACTAATACAACTAAAATCAACCAGTCCCAAGCCCTTTCAGTTAATCGTCATTGTCCATCATTCACCTCAAGTGCCAACGCCGTGCACAGTGGAGAGCGACGCACGAGCGAGTCCGGCGAAGGGCGGAGGACCTAGCGATATGATGCACTTTGCTAAGTAAAGCGCTCAAAATTGCCCATGCGTAGGTGTTAGAAGGCCAGGGCAAATTTCGACATAGCCAAATTTTGACAAAGCGTGATATTCGAACCTACGGTGCTGCCCCATTTCAGTCCAGCATTTCGGAACTACAAATGAGTTGCCTAAAACAAAGGTTGCCGCTTCGTTTCCAGGCTTGAATTTCACGATATAATAAATACGGTTCACCCCTTTGGTCCCATGTAGCCAGTATGGGGCTATATAAGTCGCGTCGTTCTCCTTCAGCTTAGGAGTGCCCAATTTGGAGGTAATCCAGACCACGTTCTCATGTGATACATGGTTGGTGAACGCTTCGGTTTCTGGAACAACTATTACATTTGGCATTCAATTCTCCACTACGTAACGCCCCGGTTGTGGAGCGGGATGGCAGTCCCGGCCCTGCAGGGGCGACAACAGCTGATTGGTTTAGCTTTAAAGACAATGGATTCCCCAAGGGTAACGAATTAACAACCGGACCTCCTCTCCCTTTTCGGAAGCGCCCAAGTCTGAGTTCAGGACACTCCCAACTTTTTTCATTAATTCAGTAGTGAAGGATTCTACATCCTCGTCGTGATCAAACCCTAGGCTGGAGCTCAGTTCTTCCGTGGCTGCTTCTATTTCTACTCGAGCCCAGTCAAGGAATTCTTCCCTAGGAAGGGACAATAATTTCCCTTCTATGTATGCACTAGACATCTAATGGCTCCTAAACGCCGCCATCAAGTGCGAAAAGCCAGAACGAGGTGGTGGGTTTTGGGTCCCGCTGACTGGCGTGTTATGCGCCACCGGTAAAAACTGCCTTGACTAGATTTTTTACAACCTCATCGACACTTAAGTTCTTTAGACTTTGTACCCTTTTTGCTAAAGCAGAGCCAAGATCATCGTCATTACCTACCAGGCCATCAGGAGTGCTTCGGAGTTTTTCTAACCCTTTAGCGGTTAGTTTCATGTTGTATTTTGGTATTCCCGTATCATGACCCTCCCAGCCATAGTACGAAATATAGCCATTCTGCTTTAGAAACACGATACTTTGATTCACCGCTTTTATTTTCCTATTTGTTTCATCCGAAATACTCTGCTGATCATATAGGCCAAGGCAATGATCTCTAAACTCCTCTATCTCTAAAGGGAACTGACTATAAAGTTGAGCTAGAACCTTTGCACAAGTTGCATCGAATAAGTCAATACTATTCAAAATTACACCTTTCTCCAATTGATCGAATAGCGCCGATCAGAACGCGCGGATTTGGTTTTGTAGTGGTGAAGGTTCAGCAGGCAAAGCCGCAACGAAACTGCTGCCACTGTGCTTGGAGTTGTAAGAGTAAGAGCCTGCAAGCGAGCCTCTATGATTCTAGCTCAAGATCCAAGTCCCTAAGAAAAGAAAGCACTTCCTCACAGAACTCCACGGCGGGATAGCCCTTGCTCTTGTACATTCCTATTTGGAAGTCATCCGGTAGCTGGTTGCCGGCTTCCATGATCTCTATGCCTCCATCGTGAGTGCTTCGATTTCGGAACTTATATAGCTTTTTCATCAGTTCCGACAGCCCAGACGTCTTTATAAATCCTGATATATTCTTCTTCTGGGAAACTTTGACATATTTCCTCAGCGTTTCTAAAGCCTCCCGGTCTTCAACTGGTTCGCCTGAATCCGGATCACAAAACGCATAATATAGATAGGTCGCCTTGAACTCAAGAAATCCATAACACCCATTGAGAAAAGCGCCCAGCAGCCACCGAAACTTGTCCCGGTCACGTTCTACGGCTAGCAAAGAATAAAAGAACTAACACTCATTCATTTTATCGTCTGGAAGCACTACAGAAGACAAGTCTAGGTCTTTAAGAATTGGACGGAGATCTACCATTTGGTGCTCCTCTAATCGCTCGAGCTTACTCGCAATTTTGAAGCTGCATGACGGTGGAATTCTCGCTGAGCAGCCGATTTTTATACGACATTCGGTCCCTCACCAAAAAATTCATTAGCCGGCCGATTGCTTACGCGGATTGCCCCGGGATCCTAGTAGTACTACAATCTCTCAGGCCGCGTCCTACGCTCTAATTGGTAAAACAAATCCAGCGTACTCTATGCGTCGGTATACCATTCTGGAGGTATGAGTTTTTTACCATCCCGCCATTCATCCACTTCGTGGACATTATTGATGTTCCCATAGATAGCCTTATCTGCATGATCAAGAACGATAAATTGCCAGGACGAATCCGGTTTTGACAAGGATTCTGACAAGGTTCTAAATATCTTCTTAACTGCATCAGAATCTTCATCCTTGTAATTTTTGAAATCTTCTTCCCTTTCATCCCCTTCAACCAACGTGACTTTCGGGAAATAAACCTGACTTGGCTGATCGAAGATGACAAAACTGGGAACGCTAGAGCCTGGCAGGCTGGCAAAAAACTCCTGAAATGCGCACATAGCCGCTATATGGAAAGAGACCCAGTTAGAAGCACTACCGACTTCAGCAAGGAAGTGCCAATCCCCCTCATTGCCCCGTACCTTGATGGTCAACTCTTTGATGTCAATTTTTGCCCTGGACTGCCTGTATTTTTCTTCGACGTCAAGGTGCTGAAGATATGAGAGCATAAGGTCATCAATTATATCGGTCGCGGCATCTACTCTTCTTAAAATAGCGCTTTCATTCACCAGTGGTTTCAATTGATCGTGCTCGTCCTGAAGTCTCTGAATCTGACCTTCCAGGTCGCCGCCTTCAATGAGCTTTTCGAACCGCTCTAGAGATGAGCGGAAGTGGCCAAGAAAGATATACATATCTTTGTTTCTATAAAAGCTGTTTCGAGCCTGTTCGTCCTCCTGTACAAGCCGGTCATAGCGTTCTTGAAGTGCGCTCCTTTGCTCAAGTACGTCTTCCAAGTCCTGCTTAAGTCGCTGTTCTTCCCTGTCAAAAGTGGTGGGAATAACCCGGAATTTACTCGCTTCATCCTCATATTCTTCAAGAACGGCTGAAATCTTGTTGATTTCGCCAAGCGCGTTAGAATGAGCGGTCTCACCACATACGGGGCAACTTTCTGTATGCTCCGCTACATCTGTCAGCCATTTAGAAAGGTGAAGGCGGTCAGCCTTCTTTCTGGCAACAGAGCCGTAATCCGTAAAACCACTCTTCAGTCTTTTAACATCTTCAAGGCGTTTCTTTATTCTCGCAATTTGGGAAGCCAGATCGTCGTCCTGAGTATCAAGCCTTATGAGCTCTTCGCTTGAAGCCTGGATCTGATCTTCACCGACACGGGGGCTGTTCGGGCTTCTCTCAACCAACTCGTTACCGACCTCTAGAAGCCTCTCAGGATCGTCAGACTGAGAGAAATCAGCATCGACCAGTCCATAATTGAACGCTGTCATCAGATGTCCAAATATGTTGGACTTCCACTCTTCTGAAATCGCACGCTCTTTCTCAAGTTCCCGCCGCAATCTGTTTAGCTTTCGCTCAAGCACTTGCAATCGCTGACGGGCCTTCAAGACATCCACGTTCTCCGCCCCAAGAATAAAAGGAAACCAAGTGCGTAGTTTTTCTCGATGCTCATGAGCATGAGTTTTGTAAAACAGAATATTCTGGTTGGCGACAATATCCTGTGTCTGAAATACAAAGCCCATTAGATCGCGAATGCTCAGGCGGGATTTAAAACTGTTTTGCGATGCTTCGTCGGGGTCGAGGCTGAAATACGGCAGCAGAGCGATTTCATTCAGTGAGTGTTTGACATCCGCAATCGAAGCATTTCTGTCTTCCAGTACAGGTGGAATCGAAACGATCGTTCCTTTGTGGTAGTAAAAGTCATTAGACGGTTCGCTGCCAGTTGGAACTCTTCTCGCGATAAGTATCTGATCTTGATCAAGCTGGAGTATGACGCCGTACCAAGATGCATAATCTCTGATAGTGTCAATAGGAATGCTGCACGAACTGGAACCAAGACAGTAATCTATAATCGGTATTATTGCGGACTTTCCGGTACGGGATGCTCCTGTGATAACATTGACTTTGTCAAGTTCGAACTCTACTTCTCTTGGTGGAAAGTCTGAATTTTTAGGCCAGATAATCAACTTCTTTATCTTCATATTCACTATAACACCACCTTTAATAACGTAGAAACCTGACTGACAGAGTAGGCTGAAAACCACTTACCTAACGTCTCTGCTTTATTGCCTAAAGATTTGACGCTTTGCTTCGGTGTCATGCCCCGCCTCGGCTTTCCCGTCAGGGTTTTAGGATAAAGGCAGGCATCTTCAGGATTGAGAAACAGGAGACCATGATGAATAGCTAAGTCGATCGAACTTAAAGTATATGACTTCGTCTTGTTCACGCGGTCCTGAATCGAAAGGAAAAGATCGACGTCCCCTTTATCGGTAAAGCTCCTAGCGTAGGAAGCAAGATCGTTCCTAAGGTTGGTGACGGGATCGCTAAGACGCTTGTTTGTCAAAATTGCAGATGCAAGGAAATGCAACAATAGGACAGGGGGGTTACCTTCGGAGTGATGATCTGTATAGCCTGTTGTAAATCGCCAAAGAACGTACGATCCGACAATCGGTGTATTCCAGACTCTCACTTCTTCAACGAGATTGCTCATAAGCCCTCTACTTACTGTTTTTCAGCAAATCGTTCCATGATTCATGCCACCATAACTCATTTTCATTTGCTAGATTGTGGTATGTTCCGCGAACAAAATGAGAAAGAACAGGCTGGTTTCCTATTGTTGACTGCCTTTCCTTGCAATTGTGGTACAGAAGCTGTCCGCGTTCTTCTGGCTTTAGTGATTTTTCGGTAATGGAGATCTTTTTGAAGGTGCTGTTCCAATAGCTTCTAAGACTTTCTTCGAACTCCTGAGCCGATGCTTCGTCGATCAACTCGCTCTCTATCCATTTATCCGCATTTACCTTCCTGCGCAGAAAATCGGATACTGCTGAAATTTGTTCATGGTCTTCAATGTCGATTATCTGTAGTTGTTTCAAGTATCTCGGATATGCCTTAATCTGCTTGCGAACATCCTCGTGTTCGGCTGCATACTCCTTAGTGAAGTCGATTAATTCTCTGGCTCTGACTCTTTCGAATAGGACCAAAAATCTGTTCTCATATTCCGTCCATGGTATGATGGCTAGTTCGCCGACAGCGATCCTAGCCATCACAGAATTTGTTATCCAGCCGACTAATTCATCATGAACATAATCGACATGGTGATGGGATACTAAAATCATATCAGATAGAATCTGTTTTATTTCCTCGCTACCGGTTTTGGTGCCTACGATAAATTCAAAAGACTGAACTATAGATTTAAATAATTCTTTATTGTCAAGAATATATGAAAGGTACAAAAAGATTGGATGAGGTGTTTCCAGAGATTCGAATAGGTTTTCGACATCTTCGACACATCTATTTATTTCTTCAGGACTTTGAGCATCAGATAGCGCATCGACTATCCCTGTATTACCTTCGTGGCTGGCATATAAAATGAACTTTGTTCCCCCTAAATCTATCAAACCGTCATTCAGTGCATGGATCCAGTTATAGAACGTTTTCCAGAGATCGGTTGACTTGTCCGTAACCGGATTTCTGCTCAAAGACGACTTGTCTTCTTCTTCAATATTACTTCCGTTGTTGAGCATTACCGCCACGTCACCGGTGACCTCAACGCTCACAGACGATCCGCGTCCTGATTGCAGTAAGTGAATCAGCGCCCGTTGGAGCTGAAGCTGATATCCTAGCAATTGTCCCGCTGCGGTAGGCATATGAAACGTCCTTTGGTTCTTATCAAATACTTGTTGACATCTTGATGCTTACGCTTTCAGGTTGGATTTCGGTTAGTCTAATTAACGTCCGCTTTGGGCCGAAAGTGAATCTACTCCGAACCTCTCAATGCTGCAGCACGCACAGGATTGTAGTAGAGGCTAAATCGCAACGAAAAGGCTGTCATCGTGCTTGGCTTGTTCGTCAAGATTAAGTTGTGAAATGTGTCCAATTTCTGTTCAAATCAAAGATATTAAAATTACCGTTTCCTGAAGGGACCCAGAAAGCTACCCAGTTTCTGTTGATATCAAACTGGTTGAAGCCTCCATGATTATTGGAAGCTGTAAATGCCACCCATTCTCGGTTCGTATCAAAGATAAGAAGGACCTTGCTGTTCGCGGTTACTGAGAATCCGACAAGATTGCGCTGCACATCAAAAATATACTTACCTTCAATATTCATCGAGCGGTTCGGATCGATACTCAATGTTCGATTTGGATCAATCGACATTGTACGCCGCGGGTCAATGGACATTGTTCTATGTGGATCGATTGACATTGTTCTATTTGGGTCAATCGACATAGTCCGTCGTGGATCGATCGACATAGTTCTATGTGGATCAACGGACATTGTTCTATGTGGATCGATCGACATCGTCCGCCGGGGGTCAATGGACATGGTTCTATGTGGATCTACCGACATAGACTTCGAGGGGTCACGTGATAATGGAATCTGCATAGTTTTCCTTTGGCTAACATTAGTATGTCGCACGTGTGCGATATCAAATCAATAAAATTCCTCTAAAATTATTGTAAACAGTTGATTTGTAGATTGTATAACTCACTCTTTCGTGATTGTCGCCGGATAAAAACGAGCATGCTTAATATCCTTCTAGCTAGTGCCCTATATCATTCCATCTATGATGGTAACTGTTTGTTTTTGCGAGAAAATTCTAAGAACGGTGCGCTTAACAAGCTCCCTCTTATCAACTCACGCATTTTGGCAGGTAGCCACCATGGCTACATCCGTACATCTAAGGTCTAAAGTGCCACATTGGACGCCAGCAGGCAACCTTTTCGGAGGAGAAAGTTGGGTCGCTTTACAGGTTTCGTTTATCACTCACTGGCCACCGGCGGACAATGAAAACTCTGCTGCACCTTCTCTCCATCCATAGAATGCAAATGCACATCAAACCCCCACAGCCTATGCAGGTGGCGAATCACTTCCTGGGCGGAGTTGTCCAGCGGCTTCCTGGAGTGGCGGGTGTGGTGCAGGGTGATGGAGCGGTCGCCTCGTATGTCGACACTTTGTACCTGGATGTTGGGCTCGCGATTGCCCAGGTTGTACAGGCCCGCCAGGGACTGGCGCACGGCGCGGTAGCCTTCTTCGTCGTGGATGGCGTTGACTTCGATATGGGGTTCGCGGTCGTCGTCTACCACGGTGAAGAGTTTCAGGTCTCGGATGATTTTGGGCGATAGGAACTGCAGGATGAAGCTCTCATCTTTGAAGTTGCGCATGGCGAAGTGCAGGGTTTCATTCCAGTCGCTGCCGGCGATGTCCGGGAACCAGTAGCGGTCTTCCTCGGTGGGGCGCTCGCAGATGCGGCGGATGTCCATCATCATGTTGAACCCCAGGGTGTAGGGGTTGATGCCGCTGTAGTGGGGGCTGTCGTAGGGCGGCTGGTAAATCACGCTGGAGTGGGACTGCAGGAACTCCATCATGAAGGCGTCGGTGACCAGGCCCCGGTCATACATCTCGTTGAGCAGGGTGTAGTGCCAGAAGCAGGCCCAGCCTTCGTTCATCACCTGGGTTTGCCGCTGGGGGTAGAAGTACTGGGCGATTTTGCGCACGATGCGCACCACTTCGCGTTGCCAGGGTTCCAGTAGGGGGGCGTTCTTCTCGATGAAGTACAGCAGGTTTTCCTGGGGTTCGCTGGGGTAGCGCTGTTTCGGGGCGGGGTCTTCCGCCTCCGGGGTCATCCGGGGGATGGTTCGCCACAGGTCGTTCACCTGCCGCTGCAGGTATTCTTCGCGCTCCTTCTGCCGCTCCCGCTCGTCCCAGGCGGAGATGGGGGAGGGGCGTTTGTAGCGGTCCACGCCGTAGTTCATCAGGGCGTGGCAGGAGTCCAGGGTCTCTTCCACAGCGCTGATGCCGTAGCGCTCTTCGCACTGGGCGATGTAGTTCTTGGCAAACACCAGGTAGTCGATGATGGAGCTGGCGTCGGTCCAGGTGCGGAACAGGTAGTTGCCTTTGAAGAAGGAGTTGTGGCCGTAGCAGGCGTGGGCGATCACCAGCGCCTGCATGGTGATGGTGTTCTCCTCCATCAGGTAGGCGATGCAGGGGTTGGAGTTGATCACGATTTCGTAGGCCAGCCCCATCTGCCCCCGGGTGTAGGCGTTTTCCACGGACAGGAACTGTTTGCCGTAGGACCAGTGGTGGTAGCCCAGAGGCATGCCCGCTGCGGAGTAGGCGTCCATCATCTGTTCGGAGCTGATGATCTCGATCTGGTTGGGGTAGGTGTCCAGCCCGAACTCTTTGGCAATACCGGCGATGGCCCGGTCGTATTCCTCGACCAGCTCGAAGGTCCAGTCGGCGCCGGTGGATATGGGTTTGCGCTCACTCATGACTTAACCCGCCTGCCGGTGCGTGTCTTTATGGAACAGCTCGCGAAACACCGGGTAGATGTCGCGCACGTCGGTGATCTGTTCCATGGCGAAGATGTGCGGGAAGCGCTCCTGCACTTCTTCGTACTCGTGCCAGAGCGCCTGATGCTCCCGCTGGGTGATTTCGATGTAGGAGAAGTACTGCACGTGGGGCAGTATGTCCTCACACAGTACCTGTTGGCACACGCTGGAGTCTTCGTTCCAGTTATCCCCGTCCGAAGCCTGGGCGCCGTAGATGTTCCACTCGCTGGTGGGGTAGCGCGCTTCCATGATGCTGTGCATCAGCTTCAGGGCGCTGGAGACGATGGTGCCGCCGGTTTCCCGGGAGTAGAAAAACTCTTCCTCGTCTACTTCCTTGGCGCTGGTGTGGTGGCGGATGAACACCACTTCGGTGTGTTCGTAGTTGCGCTGCAGAAACAGGTACAGGAGGATGAAAAAGCGCTTGGCCATGTCCTTGGTGGACTGGGTCATGGAGCCGGACACGTCCATCAGGCAGAACATCACCGCTTTGCTGCGCGGTATGGGGTGTTTGACGTGCAGGTTGTATTTCAGGTCGAAGGTGTCCAGCCAGGGGATGCGCTTGATCTTCGCCTCCAGCTCGACGATTTCCTCTTCTAGGCTTTTGACCTTGCGCGCGTCGTACAGGATGTCCTGCTTGGCCTGCTCCTCTTCAAGCTGGGCTTTTAGCTCCTTGAGGCGGCGGCGCTTTTTGGCGGTCAGGGCAATGCGCCGGGCGTGGGCGGAGCGCATGGAGCGCACCACGTTCAGTTGCCCGGGGTTGCCCTCGTTGCTGATGCCGGCCCGGTGGCGCTGGAAGTCGGTGTCGCCGATCAACTGGCGTTTGACCAGGTTGGGTAGCGCCAGGTCGTCAAACATGAAGTCCAGAAATTCGCTCTGGGATATCTGAAAAACAAATTCGTCTTCGCCCTCGCCGGAATCGCTGGCACCGGAGCCGCTGCCGCCACCGCCGCCGCTGGGCGGGCGGGCAATGCGATCTCCCCGGGTGAATTCCTTGTTGCCGGGCAACACGTTTTCCCGGTGGCCGCCCTGGCCGTGGTGGAATACCGGTTCGTGAATGTCCCGGGTGGGAATGCTGATTTTCTCGCCCTGCTCAATGTCGGTAATGGAGCGACGGCTGACCGCACCGGACACGGCTTTTTTGATGTGCTCTTTATAGCGACGCAGAAAGCGCTGCCGGTTGACGGCACTTTTGTTTTTGGCGTTCAGGCGACGGTCGACAATATGACTCATACGCTAACCTCGAAAAACCACCCTCGGCACCCCGGGTGGGGTGCTGGCTTTACTGGGACTTGCGGACCCGCAGATACCACTCCGACAGCAGCCGGACCTGCTTCTCCGTATAACCGCGCTCGATCATGCGCGCCACAAAGTCCTGGTGTTTTTTCTGGTCCGCGGCGGAGGCCTTGGCATTGAAGGAAATGACGGGCAGCAGGTCCTCGGTGTTGGAGAACATTTTCTGCTCGATCACCGAGCGCAACTTCTCGTAGCTGTTCCAGGCAGGGTTGCGGCCGTTGTTGTTGGCCCGGGCGCGCAGCACGAAGTTGAC
>NZ_DFTP01000052.1:14624-15549 GCF_002381585.1 Marinimicrobium sp. UBA4209 | reverse complement strand
AAGTTGACGATCTCGTTGCGGAAGTCCTTCGGGTTGCTGATGCCTGCGGGCTTCTCGATTTTTTCCAGTTCCTGGTTGAGGGCGCCCCGGTCGAGGATTTCCCCGGTGTCCGGGTCCCGGTATTCCTGGTCCTGAATCCAGAAGTCGGCAAAGGTGACGTAGCGGTCGAAAATGTTCTGCCCGTACTCGGTGTAGGATTCCAGATAGGCGGTCTGGATTTCCTTGCCGATAAAGTCCACATAGCGCGGTGCCAGGTACTCTTTGATAAAGCCCAGGTAGCGCTCGCGGGTTTCCGCGGGGAACTGTTCGCGCTCGATCTGCTGCTCCAGCACATAGAGCAGGTGCACCGGGTTGGCGGCCACTTCGGTGGGGTCGAAATTGAACACCTTGGACAGGATCTTGAACGCAAAGCGGGTGGATAGCCCGGTCATGCCCTCATCCACGCCGGCGGCGTCTCGGTATTCCTGGATGGACTTGGCTTTCGGGTCGGTGTCTTTCAGGCTCTCGCCGTCGTAGATGCGCATCTTCGAATAGATGTTGGAGTTTTCCGGCTCCTTCAGGCGCGAGAGCACCACAAACTTGGCCAGCATACGCAATGTGTCCGGGGCGCAGTGGGCGTTGTTCAGGGAGCTGTTTTCCAGCAGCTTCTCGTAAATTTTCACCTCTTCGGACACGCGCAGGCAGTAGGGCACCTTGACGATGTACACCCGGTCCAGAAAGGCCTCGTTGTTCTTGTTGTTCTTGAACGCCTGCCACTCGGATTCGTTGGAGTGGGCGAGAATGATGCCCTCAAAGGGAATGGCGCTCAAACCCTCGGTGCTGTTGTAGTTGCCCTCCTGGGTGGCGGTCAGCAGCGGGTGCAGCACCTTGATCGGCGCCTTGAACATTTCCACAAACTCCATCAGCCCCTGGTTGGCCCGGCACA
>NZ_DFTP01000052.1:11166-14529 GCF_002381585.1 Marinimicrobium sp. UBA4209 | reverse complement strand
AGCTGTAGGCGTCCGGGTCGTTCTGGGGGTAGTCCTCCAGCTTGCGGATATCCACCTTGCCCACCAGGGAGGAAATGTCCTGGTTGTTCTCATCGCCGGGTTCGGTTTTGGAAACGGCAATCTGGTCGAGAATCGACGGGAAGACTTTCACCACCTTGAACTGGCTGATGTCGCCCTCGTACTCGTGCAGGCGCTTGACCGCCCAGGGGGACATGATGGTTTTCAGGTAGCGCTGGGGAATGCCGTAGTCTTCTTCCAGAATCTGGCCGTCTTCGTCGGGGTTAAATAACCCCAGCGGCGATTCGAACACCGGGGAGCCTTTGAGGCAGTAGATGGGCATCTGTTGCATCAGGGCTTTGAGCTTTTCGGCCAGGGAGGACTTGCCGCCCCCGACCGGGCCGAGCAGGTACAGAATCTGTTTTTTCTCTTCCAGGCCCTGGGCGGCGTGCTTGAAGAAGGAGACGATCTGCTCGATGCACTCTTCCATGCCGTAGAACTCATGGAAGGCTTCGTAGCGCTTGATGACTTTGTTGGAAAAAATGCGGCTCAGCCGTGGGTCCAGGGAGGTGTCCACCAGCTCGGGTTCGCCAATGGCCATCAGCATCCGTTCGGCGGCGGTGGCGTAAACGCTGCGGTCCTGTTTACACAGGTCCAGGTACTCCTGAATGCTCAACTCTTCCTGTTGGGTTGAAATGTAACGTTCGCGGTAATGGTTGAAAATCGTCATCGATCCACCCCTGCGTTAAATGCATTACAGTCTTTAGCAGCCAGCTAACCACTGTCATTGATAAGCATAGTCCCAAAACCGTCATTCAGGCAGCGTCTTTACAAGGAAATTTTTTGACGCATTCGGCCTTTTCCATGAAAAACCATGGAAAAACAGTGCCAAGCCTGCCGGTATGAATCTGTTGCATGTTGATGTCAGGAAAAGGTCGTTTTTCTGGCTCTGCTTTGACTCGGACAAACCGCGTCAGGTTCCGGTATATACGTGTTGAAAGCGCCTTTGGAACACCGGAATGTGCCATAATGCAGCCAGCTTTCCGGGGTGTGACGCCGCGCTCCCGGCCCCTTGAAAATGACCGAACAAGAAGGACTTAAGTATGCACTCACCCTCAACAGACCGCAGCGCCCGCCCGGACATTCTGGTGACCGGCGGGGCGGGGTACATCGGCAGCCACGTGTGTGTGGAATTGGTGAAGGCCGGCTACCGCCCGGTGGTGGTGGACAACCTGAGCAACAGCAAGCGCGAAGTGATCGACCGGGTGGCGAGCATCTGCGGCGAGGCGCCGGTATTTTACGAGCTGGACCTGAACGATCGGCCCGCCCTGGAGGCGGTGTTCGAGAAGCACGCTTTTGGTGCGGTGATGCACTTTGCCGGGTTCAAGGCGGTGGGCGAGTCCAGCCAGATTCCCCTGACCTATTACCGCGAGAACGTCGGTGGCACCCTGACCCTGTGCGAGGTGATGGAAGCCTACGGTCAGGGCAACCTGATTTTCAGCTCCTCCGCCACGGTGTACGGCGACCCGGTGTCGGTGCCCATTGACGAGAGCTTCGCCACCAGCGCCACCAACCCCTACGGGCGCAGCAAGCTGATCATCGAGGAAATCCTGCGAGATGTGGCAGCGGCGCCGGAGGAACACCGCAAGGCGCCCTGGAATATCACCCTGTTGCGCTATTTTAACCCCGTAGGCGCCCACGAAAGCGGCCAGATCGGCGAAGATCCCGCCGGAATCCCCAATAACCTGCTGCCCTATGTGGCCCAGGTGGCCATTGGCAAGCTCAAGGAACTGAGTGTGTTTGGCGATGATTACGACACCGTGGATGGCACCGGGGTACGGGATTATATCCATGTGGTGGACCTGGCCAAGGGCCATGTGGCGGCGCTGGAAGCGCTGGAAAAAACCGGCCCCGGCTGCCGGGCCTATAACCTGGGCACAGGGGTGGGCTATTCGGTATTGCAGATGGTCGAGGCGTTTGAGAAGGCCAGCGGCCGGAAGGTGCCGTACCGCATCGCGCCGCGCCGGCCCGGGGATATCGCCAGTTGTTACGCCAATGCGGATTTGGCCAAGCGGGAGTTGGGTTGGCAGGCGGAGTTCGGGTTGGAGCGGATGATGGTGGATGCGTGGCGGTGGCAGTCGCAGAATCCGGAGGGGTATTGAGGTTTTGGGGGGGTGCGTCGGGGTTGGGTTACGGCGGATGCGCGCTGCGCGCTTATCCGCCCTACGCGGACTCCGTGCTATCCGTATCCAATCGTTGCCGCATCCACCATAACGAATCGTTAAAACAACGGGGGTGTTAATGGATTTCGTCTGGCTACTGTTGGGATTGGCCCTGCTAACCGGCGGTGGCGACACCCTGGTGCGCGGCGCCGTGGCCCTGGCGACCCGCTGGGGCGTATCACCGCTGCTGGCGGGGTTGGTGATTGTCGGCTTCGGCACCTCCTCACCGGAACTGGTGGTATCCCTGCAGGCCGCTTTGGAAAACACCCCGGATATTGCCCTGGGCAACGTGATCGGCAGCAATATCGCCAATATCCTGCTGATTCTGGGCCTCTGTGGGTTGGTACTGCCCCTGACCGTGCACACCAATGCCCTCAAACGGGACGGTCTGGCGATGGTGGCGGCGACGGTGTTCGCGCTGCTGATCATGCGCGACGGCGCTCTGGGATTTACCGATGGGGTGATGTTTCTGGTGGCGTTGGCCGTGTACCTTATCTGGTCTTATCGCACCGAGCGGGTGGACCCCCTTGGGCCTGAAGCGGAGCTGCACAAAGCCGAGGCCGCCTCAGTCACCCATCGCCCCCAGGCGCTCTGGTTGTCCGTCGCCATGACTCTGGGTGGCCTGGTGCTGCTGATTGTCGGCGCCCGCCTGTTTCTGCGCGGTGCCGTGGGTATCGGTGAGTGGCTGGGTATCCCGGAAGCGCTGATCGGCCTGACGTTAGTGGCGGTGGGTACGTCCCTGCCCGAGCTGGCGGTGTCCCTGATCGCGGTATTGCGCCGCCAGGCGGATGTGGCGGTGGGGAATATTCTGGGCAGTAATATCTTCAACCTGCTGGGGATTCTCGGGGTGTCGGCCGTCATCCAGCCATTGCCTCTGGCGGGGCGGTTGTTGGCGATCGACCAGTGGGTGATGTTGGCGGCAGTTTTGGCGTTGATGGCGTTTTTGTTGACCGGTAAACGGTTGAATCGCGTTGAGGCCGGGGTGTTGTTGGCCGGTTACGTCGTGTACGTTGGGTTTATGGCCGTGTGATTTGCCCGTAGGTCGGATTAGCGCGCAGCGCGTAATCCGACGTTTGGGGGATTCGGCATCCAGTGTCGAATTTGGGTAACGGCGAATGCCGCAACGTGTGGTTACGGCGGATGC
>NZ_DFTP01000052.1:351-11137 GCF_002381585.1 Marinimicrobium sp. UBA4209 | reverse complement strand
CGGCGGATGCGCGCTTCGCGCTTATCCGCCCTACGCATATCTCGGTACCCGCTGTATCGAACCTAACCCAACCTCAAACCAACGCCTTATCCGTCGCAAACGCCAACGCAAAGGCCCCGGGACCGACGTTGACGGTGCCGGTCATGCTCATCATCGAGAGCAGGGTTTTCACCCCCGCTTTCTGACAATCCTTCCGGAACTGCACCAGGGTCGGATGTTCCTTGATCTCATCCAGGCAGCCACCGTAACTCATGGTAATGGCATCACAGGTCAACCCCTGCTCCATCTGCTTGCGCACATGGTCGAACAACACCTCCAGGCTGCCCCAGAAGCCCTTGCCGGTGGTCATTTTGGCGGTGTCGCCTTTGTGGATCTGAATGATCGGCCGCCGGTTCAGCATGCTGGCCAATTTGAAGTTCACCCAGGAAATTTTGTGATCGGACTTGCGCATGTGCCGGCGCTCGCGCATGTAGGCCAGGTCATTGGGAATGATGTAACCGTAGACCTCCTCGCGCATATGGTCGATGGCCCGGATGGAGCGGTTGATCGGGGTTTTCTGCTCCTTCAGGCGCTTGACCAGTTCATACACCAATAGTCCATGTCCGGTAAACATGGTCATGCTGTCGTACAGGCGAATGCGAAAGGGCGGCCGGTTGGGGCGCTCCATGGCCCGGAACTTGGGCTCGTTGACCATGGCCGCCTCGGACACCCGCTTGAACACCTCGCTCTTCTTGCTGTTGGTGGTGATTACCTGAACCAGGTCGTAGTTGGGCAGCAGTTTGCGTTGCAGGAGCTGGGTCATGTCTTCCACCGAGAGGGGCTCGGACTGGGCCAGGCCGTATTTCTCCCGGGTGTGGGACTGAT
The DNA here is from genome assembly GCF_002381585.1 of Marinimicrobium sp. UBA4209. Taxonomy (NCBI): domain Bacteria; kingdom Pseudomonadati; phylum Pseudomonadota; class Gammaproteobacteria; order Cellvibrionales; family Cellvibrionaceae; genus Marinimicrobium; species Marinimicrobium sp. UBA4209. The sequence goes on along the minus strand of NZ_DFTP01000052.1, from coordinate 10,273 downwards.
AGAACCGCAGGGTGTTGGCCGGGTTGCGGTAGTCCAGTTGCCGACCGCCAGCGTGGTGGATGTAGATCGGCAGTACTTCAATGTTGTTGTCCCGAATAAATTGGGCGGGCAGGTCGCAGGTGGAGTCCACTGCGATACAGGTACGCGCGTTCATGGTTATCCCTCCGGGGTTTATTTGAACACGGCCAGTGTGCGTGGTTTCACGTTCCGGGGGGATAGGGGATTACCCATGGAGCTTGTGCGGCGATAGCAGCACGTTTTGTGCGATTTGGCGCACAGGGTTGCGGATTTTGGTGGGGCGAGCGAAGGGGGTGACGCGAATTGTGGTTACGGCGGATGCGTGGGGTTGGGTTACGGCGGATGCGGCCTCCGGCCTCCGAAGCGTCGGACCGATCCGCCCTACGCGTGGTTTGGAAACTGGATTTTTATTATCGCTCCGCCCATCTCGGACTTACCAATACTCAACCGCCCCCCATAACTCCCCACAATATCCGCCGCCACGGCCAGGCCGATCCCTTGCCCGGCCTGCAGGGTATCCAACCGCTGGCCGCGCCGGATTACCTGTTCGCGCTGGTCCTCGGGAATACCGGGGCCATTGTCTTCCACGGTCAGATGTAAATGCTCACTATCGCCGTGGGCGCTGACGCGTATGCGCCCCCGCCCATACTTGCAGGCGTTGTCCAGCAGGTTGCCGAGCAGCTCCAGCAGGTCCTGCTCATCGCCGGGGAACGCCAGCCCGTCCGGAATGGCCAGCTCAAACTGCGGTGCCTGCTCCCGGTAGACTTTTTCCAGGGTGTTCACCATGCGCCGAGCGGCGGGCTGAATGGGGGTCTGCCGGTGGCTGCCCTGTTGCTGCTCCGACACCGCCCGGCGCAACTGGTAACTCACCACCTGATCCATACGGGCCACCTGCTCGGCGATCACACTTCGGGCTTCCTTATCCGGTGCGCTATCGCTGGCCTGGTTGCGCAGCACGGTCAGGGGCGTTTTCAGGCTGTGGGCCAGGTTGCTCAGGCTGTCCCGGTAGCGCTTGCGCAGGGACTGCTCCCGGTCCAGCACCTGGTTGAGGTTGTCCACTACCGGTTGCAGCTCCGCCGGGTGGCGACCTTCCAGGTGCGGGCGGGAGCCATCGCGCATGGCATCCAGCGCCCGGGCGAGTCGGCCCAGCGGGCGCAGCCCCCAGCGCAGGCTCGCGCTTTGGGCAATCACCAGAAGCAGGGCGGCGGCGCCCAGCCAGCGCCAGAGCTGGCGCCGGAAGCTGGCCAGCTCGGCCCGGTAGGGCGTTTGATCGCGCAACAAGGTCACCAGATAGTCGTGATCCTGTCCGGCGTCATCCTCCCAGATCACCGCGTAACGGGCGCGCCAGTGGGGTTGTCCATCCAGCTCGATCTGGTCGAGCAGCAAGTCGCCCGGCTGTGGAAACTCCCCGGTGGCGGGCAGCTCCGGGCGCAGTTGTGCCGAGTTGGAATGCCAGACGGTGCGTCCTGCCCGGGTTGAAAGGTAGCCATAGAGCCCGGAGTTCAGGCGCTCGAAGTTGGGTTCCAGCAGCGCCGGAGGCATTTCCAGTTGGGCCTGCTCACCGGTGCCCTGCATTTCCGCCACGCTGAACAGCAGGTAGATCTGGCCCTGCAACTGTTCCCGGGCGGCGGTGGTCAGGCTGCGGTCAAAGGCCCGCTCCAGAGCCAGCCCGGTCAGCCCCAGAAACAGGGGCAGCACCAGCAGTGAGGCCAGCAATAATCGGGCATTCAGTGACAGTGGGCGCTGACTCACGAATCGGCCGACCCCTGGGGCAGGTTCAGGCAATAGCCCAGTCCACGCTGGGTAGTGATCAGCTTGAGCGAGCCGTCCGGGTCCAGTTTGCGGCGCAGGCGACCGATAAACACCTCGATCACGTTGCTGTCCCGGTCGAAGTCCTGATCGTACAGATGCTCGGTCAGCTCGGTTTTGGACACCACTTTGCCGTTGTTCAGCGCCATATAGGCCAACGCCTGGTATTCGTAGCCGGTCAGGGTGACCGGTTCGCCATTCAGGGTCACCCGGCGGGCGATGGTATCAATGGCAATGGGGCCGCCCTCGATCACGCTGGAGGCCAGACCGCTGGCCCGGCGCAGCAGGGCATTGAGCCGGGCGCGCAGCTCTTCCGGGTGAAAGGGTTTGGTGAGGTAGTCGTCGGCGCCGGCTTCCAGGCCTTCCACCTTGTCCTGCCAGGCGCTGCGGGCGGTCAGAATCAGGATGGGGTAGCTGTGGCCTTCGGCGCGCAGGGTGCGGATCAGGCTGACGCCGTCCAGGTCCGGCAGGCCCAGGTCGATTATGGCCAGGTCGTAGGGGTGCTCCTGCCCCAGAAACAGGCCTTCGCGGCCGTCCGGGGCCAGGTCGATGGCAAAGCCCTCGGCGTGCAGTTGCTGCTGAATCTGGGTGCGCAGGGCGGGGTCATCTTCTACCACTAACAGACGCATGGCGGGTCTCCTGTCACCTGTTTTTAGCGCTTGAGAATCTGTCCGGACTGGCCGTCGACCATGACGGTGCTGATGCGGCCGTTGTCCTGCAGGATTTTGATCCGGTGTACCACGCGGCCGCCGCGATTCTGGGTATCGACTTTCAACACCTTGCCGCCGTAGCGTTTCTGCACGATGGCGGCGGCACGGGAGGCACTGACCCGGCTTTCCGCCTGGGCAATCGGCAGGATCTGGACGGACTGAGGCGCGGCGCTGGCGGTCTGCGACAGCGGTGCGCCAGCGAGCATCAGCAGTGCGATCAGCAGGCCTCGGCCCATCAGTGTTCCCCGGTGTTGTGTCATATTCAGGAGCCCCATACAGTGACCCACGTAGCTTACCTTGTCCCAAGCGTAAGAGAAACTGGCTGAACGGGAGCTGAAAGCCCCAAAAAGCGCCGCCAAACAGGGTATAATCGCGGCCATTGTGTTGAGAAAGTGTTCTGAAACCGCAACTTTGAGGATGTGAGAGCCTCCCGACCCTATGAGTGATTCGAGCAACGTCATCGAGTATATGGCCGATCTGGGCCGCAATGCCCGTCGTGCCGCCCGTGTGGTGGCTGCTGCCAGTGCCGGCACCAAAAACCGGGCCCTGCTGGCCATGGCCGAAGCCCTGGAAGCGGCGCGCCCGACCCTGGCCGAGGAAAACCGCAAGGACCTGGAAGCCGGCGAGGCCAACGGCCTCGACGCGGCCATGCTGGACCGCCTGGCGCTCAAGCCGGCGACCATCGACGGCATGATTGAAGGGCTGCGCCAGGTCGCGGCACTGCCGGATCCCTGCGGCGCGATCACCGATATGAACTTCCGGCCCAGCGGTATTCAGGTGGGCAAGATGCGTGTGCCTCTGGGCGTAGTGGGGATCATCTATGAATCCCGCCCCAATGTGACCATCGATGCCGCCAGCCTGTGTCTGAAGTCCGGCAATGCCGCGATTCTGCGCGGCGGCAGCGAGGCGATTCATTCCAACCGCGCCATTGCCGCCTGCCTGAAAAAAGGTCTGGCCGAGGCCGGATTGCCGGAAACCGCCGTGCAGGTGGTGGAAACCACCGATCGGGCCGCCGTGGGCGAGCTGATCGCCATGCCCGAGTACGTGGACGTGATCGTGCCCCGGGGCGGCAAAGGCCTGATCGAGCGGATCAGTCGCGATGCGCGGGTGCCGGTGATCAAGCACCTGGACGGCATCTGCCATGTGTTCATTGATGCCAAAGCGGATCTGGATAAAGCTTTCAATATTGCCCTGAACGCCAAGACCCATCGCTACGGTGTGTGCAACGCCATGGAGACCCTGCTGGTGGATCAGACCGTGGCCGCCGAAATTCTGCCCCGCCTGGCGGATGCCTATGCCGAGAAGGGCGTGGAGCTGCGCGGTTGTGAGCGCACTCGGGCGCTGATTGAGGCGCAGGCTGCCACCGAGGAAGATTGGGCCACCGAATACCTGGCCCCGGTGTTGGCGATCCGCGTTGTGGACGGGCTGGATGAGGCCATGGACCACATTGCCCAATACAGCTCCCAGCACACCGAGGCGATCGTGACCGAGGATTACACCCGGGCGCGCCGCTTCCTGCACGAGGTGGATTCCAGCTCGGTGATGGTCAATGCCTCCACCCGTTTTGCCGATGGGTTCGAATACGGCCTGGGGGCGGAGATCGGTATTTCCACCGACAAGATTCACGCCCGGGGCCCGGTGGGCCTGGAAGGGCTGACGTCCCAGAAATGGATTGTGCTGGGCGACGGACACATCCGTAACTGATTTATGACTCAGGCGATCGGGCTGCTGGGCGGCACCTTTGACCCCATTCATCTCGGGCACTTGCGCATGGCACTGGAAGCCGGGGAAACCCTGGCGCTGGATGAGGTACGGCTGCTGCCGTGCCACCAGCCGCAGCATCGGGCGACGCCGGATGTGAGCAGCGTCGAGCGCACCGAGATGTTGCGCCTGGCCTTGGCCGATTGTCCGAGCCTGGTTCTGGACGATCGCGAGCTGCACCGCGATGGCCCCTCCTACACCCTGGATACCCTGAAAAGCCTCCGCGCGGAGCTGGGGCCGGCGGTGCCGTTGATCTGGATTCTGGGTTGCGATGCCTTTCTCGGGCTGGAGCAGTGGCACGGCTGGCGGGAGCTGCTCGACTGGGGGCATCTGCTGGTGATCGCCCGACCCGGCTGGGAGCTGCCCTCCCGGGGGCCGCTGGCCGAGTGGCTGAGCGAGCATCAGGTGGCCCCCGAAGCGCTGACCGCGTCTCCGGCGGGCGCCATTGGCGTGCAGGCCCTGCGTCTGCTGCCGATCTCGGCCACGGAAATCCGGTCCCTGATCCAGGCCGGGCACTCTCCGCAATTTTTACTGCCCGACGCGGTCTGGCAGTATATTCGGGACAACAACCTTTATCGGGCCCGTGCTTGAGCGGGCCTTACTCTTTTTATACATGACTGAAACAGGTGGCGAATGTCCGCAGCGTTAAATGAGCTTATTGTCGAATCCCTGGAAGACCTGAAGGGGAAAAATATCGTGCAACTGGATGTCCGGGAGTTGAGTGATGTGATGGATACCCTGATCATCGCCAGCGGCACCTCCAGTCGCCACGTGAAGTCCCTGGCCAACAACGTGGTAGAGGATGCCAAGCACGCCGGCCATCAGCCGCTGGGTGTCGAGGGTGTGGATTCCGGTGATTGGGTACTGGTGGACTTCGGCGATATCGTGGTGCATGTGATGCAGGAGGAAACCCGGGGCTTCTACGACCTGGAAAAACTCTGGTCCATGGAACCGGGTAATCGTACGGAGCACTAACCCATGCGCATTCGCCTGATTGCGGTGGGCACCAAAATGCCCGACTGGGTGGAGCAGGGCTACGGCGAATACGCCAAACGCCTGCCCCGGGACTGCACCGTGGAACTGGTGGAACTGCCGCTGGGCCCGCGGGGTAAAAGCAGCTCCACCGCCGTGGCCATGGAGCGCGAAGGCCAGTCCATGATGGCCGCCATCGGCAAAGGGGACCGGGTCATCGCCCTGGATGTGAAAGGCAAGGCCTGGAGCACCGAGCAACTGGCCCGGAACCTGGATGAGTGGCGCATGAGCGGGGCCAATTACAGTTTACTGATTGGCGGGCCGGACGGACTGGCCCCGGAATGTCTCGCTCTGGCTGAAGCCAAGTGGTCGCTCTCGGCCCTGACCCTGCCGCACCCGCTGGTGCGGATTCTGGTCATTGAACAGCTGTACCGGGCTTACTCGATACTGCACAATCACCCATACCATAAGTAAAGGTCGCGACGGGTTACCGTTCATTCATGTCTGAAGCCCAGCGTTTTAAAGATCACCACCGGGAAGCCCGCGTTTTTCTCAGCCGGGTGATCACCACCTCTGTGATCATGGCCGCTCTGGTTGCCGTGCTGGTGGCGCGGTACTACAGCCTGCAGGTCACCCATCACCAGGACTATGCCACCCGCTCGGACCGCAACCGGGTGCACGTGCAGCCGGTGCCTCCGACCCGTGGGCTGATCTACGACCGCAATGGCGAACTGCTCGCCGATAACCGACCCAGCTATACCCTGTCGGTCATTCGCGAGCGGGTGAGCGACATGACCGCCACGGTCGAGCTGCTGCGGGAACTGGTGGATATTCCCCAGAGCGACCTGGAAAAGTTCTACGACCAACTGCAACAGTGGCGCCGTCCCTTTGAAGCCATTCCCCTGCGCTATCGCCTGACCGAGGAGGAAATCGCCCGCCTGGCGGTCAACGAGTATCGCCTGGAAGGGGTTGAGGTGAACGCCCAGTTGGTGCGCCACTACCCCAAGAGTGACCTGTTTGCCCACGTGCTGGGCTACGTGGGCCGGATCAGCCAGGCGGATCTGGCCCGGTTTGATGAGGACCAGTACCAGCGCTACAGCGGCACCCACTCGATTGGTAAGACCGGCCTGGAAAGTGAGTATGAAGCCCAACTGCTGGGCGAAGTGGGCAGTCAGAACGTGGAAACCAACGCCCGGGGCCGGGTATTGCGCGTGCTGGATCGCACCGACCCCAAACCGGGCGAAGATCTGCAGCTGCACCTCGGTTCCCGCCTGCAGGCGACCGCGGTCAGCGCCCTGGATGACTACCGTGGGGCGGTCGTTGCTCTGGATGTCAAAACCGGAGGCGTGCTGGCGGCGGTGTCCATGCCCAGTTTTGACCCCAACCTGTTCGTCACCGGGATCAGTTTCCGCGACTATCGCAGCCTGAACCAATCTCTGGATCTGCCGCTGTTCAACCGGTTTTTGCAGGGGCAGTATCCACCGGGCTCCACCACCAAACCGGTGGTCGGGTTGGCCGGCCTGCACTATGACGTGGTGGATGCCGAGCACACCGTGCGCGATCCGGGCTGGTATCGGCTGCCGGGCGATGATCGCCTGTATCGGGACTGGAAACGGACCGGGCACGGTTTGAAGGTGGATCTCGAACAGGCGGTGGTCGAGTCCTGTGATGTTTACTATTACGACCTGGGTCATCGAATGGGGGTCGATTCCATTCATGAGTTTGGTGTGCAGTTTGGCTTGGGGTCGCGGACGGAGGTGGATATTCCCTCGGAGCGCAGCGGTATCTGGCCGTCCCGGGAGTGGAAGCGCAATCAACGCGGTCTGCCCTGGTTCCCGGGGGACAACCTTAACCTTGCCATCGGTCAGGGCTATGCCCTGGCTACGCCCATGCAACTGGCCCAGATGACCGCCACCATGGCCAGCCGCGGACGTCGTTTGCGCCCCCAGATGGTGGCCAAAGTGGGGGACCAAGAGCGGCCGGTCATTGAAGAGGCGCAGATGGAGGTGGCCGAGGAGGATTGGGATTACATCATCAATGCGATGGTGGGGGTGATGCACGGCGAGCGCGGAACCGCCCGCCGTGCGGCCTATGGGGCGGACTACCAGATTGCCGGTAAAACCGGTACCGCTCAGGTGGTCGCCATTCCCCAGGGGGAGGAGTACGACTCGGAGGCGCTGGAAGAGCGTCAACGCGACCATGCGCTATTTGTTGGTTTTGCCCCGGCGGATGACCCGCAAATTGCCGTGGCGGTGATTGTTGAGAACGGCGAATCGGGTTCCGGGGTGGCCGCGCCGGTGGCGCGTAAAGTGTTTGATGCCTATCTGCGGGGTATTTACCCTCTGGCGGATCCTGTGCTGGGGGCGCGCACACCATGAGTCATCAGGATTTTCTACGCCGCCTGCCCGAGGCGGGCCAGGGGTTGCGCCGCCGGGATCGGCTGCAGCAGCGACTGCACCTGGACTTTACGCTCTTATTGCTGCTGTTGGCCGTAGCGGCCTACGGTCTGGTGGTACTTTACAGCGCCAACGGCCAGTCAATGTCTGGCATTCAGCGCCAGGGTGCCTATTTTCTGGTGGCCTTCGTCGCCATGTTCGTTACCGCTCAGGTGCCCCCCCATCTGTTGCGTCGCCTGGCGCCCTGGATGTACGGCGGCGGTGTTTTGTTGCTGGTACTGGTGTTGGTGCTGGGCATCGGCGCCATGGGGGCACAGCGCTGGCTCGGCATTGGCGGATTCCGCTTTCAGCCCTCGGAGGTCATGAAACTGGCGACCCCCATCATGGTGTCGGCCTACCTGGGGCAGCGGCTGCTGCCGCCGCGGTTGAAGCATGTTCTGCTGACCCTGATTCTGGTGGCAGTGCCGGCTTTGCTGATTGTTCAGCAGCCGGATCTGGGGACGTCACTGTTGGTAGCCTCTTCGGGGCTGGTGGTGCTGTTTTTCGCGGGGCTGTCCTGGCGCTATATCGTCACCGCCTTTGTCGCGGTGCTCGCGAGTATCTGGCCGCTGTGGAAGTTCGGTATGCACGAGTATCAGCGCCAGCGCGTGCTGACGCTGTTCAACCCGGAGCAGGACAGCCTGGGGGCCGGGTGGAACATTATCCAGTCCAAAACCGCCATCGGCTCGGGCGGCTACTCCGGCAAAGGGTGGCTTCAGGGTACCCAGTCCCAGCTCGACTTTCTGCCCGAAGGGCATACCGATTTCATTATCGCCGTGCTGGGGGAGGAATTTGGGTTGATGGGGGTGCTGTTGCTGCTCGGGCTGTATGTGCTGATTATTGCCCGGGGCCTGCTGATCGCCCTGCGCGCCCAGGACAGCTTCAGCCGGCTGCTGGCGGCGAGTATCACTTTTACCTTTTTTGTGTATATGTTCGTGAACGTGGGCATGGTGTCCGGCCTCTTGCCCGTGGTCGGCGTCCCCTTGCCCCTGGTCAGCCAAGGGGGGACGGCCATTGTCACCCTGATGGCCGGCTTCGGCATTCTCATGTCGATTGCCACCGAGCGTCGACGTGTTACCCGTCAGGAGTAAACAGCAACCGTGATCAGTCAGTGGCGACAGTGGGGGATAGCGTTGGTCGGGGTATTGGCCAGCGCCGGTGGTAGCGCCGATTATCGAGCGCATCCAGAGGCGCAGGCTTTTGTGAGTGAGCTGGTCGAAGAGCACGGCTTTCAGGCGTCCCGACTCGAGGGTTGGCTGGGCGAGGCAAAGCGGCAGGATGGCATTCTTGAGGCCATCGCGCGGCCTGCGGAGCGCACCCGCACCTGGGCCGAGTACCGCCCCATCTTCCTTCAACCGCTGCGCGTGACCCGGGGCATCGCCTTCTGGCGGGAGCACCGCGAAGCATTGGCGCGAGCCGAGCGGGAACTGGGGGTACCGCCGGAAATCGTACTGGCGATTATCGGGGTGGAGACCAATTACGGTCGGACCACCGGCTCGCACCGGGTGATCGACGCCCTCAGTACTCTGGCCTTTGACTACCCGCCGCGCGCGCCTTTCTTTCGCAAGGAGCTGGCGCAGTATTTTATTCTGATGCGTGAACACGAACAGAACCCTTTGGCTTTTAAGGGGTCCTATGCCGGAGCCATGGGTTACGGCCAGTTCATGCCCTCGAGCTACCGGCACTACGCGATCGACTTCGACGGGGACGGCTTTGCCGATATCTGGAATAACCCCACCGATGCCATTGGCAGTGTGGCCAACTATTTTGCCGAGCACGGCTGGCAGCGCGGAGCGCCGGTAGCGCTGCGGGCCCGGGCCTCGGACGATCTGGCGCGGGGCGACGCCTCGGACTGGAACCGCATTCACCCGCCGGAGCTGACCGTGGCGGACTGGGCCGAGCGCGGCCTGACACCGATTTTTCCGCTGCCGGCCGAGCTGCCCGCCAATGCGCTGGCGCTGGCAGGCGATTTTGGCGAGGAGTTCTGGCTGGCGTTTCACAATTTTTATGTGATCACCCGCTACAACCGCAGCCATCTATACGCCCTGGCAGTAGAACAACTGAGTAAAGAGATAAAAACCGCGATGGAGACCGAACAATGACACTGGTTCGCGCCGCCCTGGTACTGGGGCCTCTGGCCCTCATGGTTGCCTGTGCTCCCCTGGGGCCCGTTGAAGAGCAGGATCGCGGGCCGGACAAGCCGGTAGATCTCTCCCA
>NZ_DFTP01000052.1:0-240 GCF_002381585.1 Marinimicrobium sp. UBA4209 | reverse complement strand
CAAGCCGGTAGATCTCTCCCATGTGCCGGATGCCACGCCGAGGGCGGAGGTGCGCACCCTGGCGGGCAACAAGAATCCCTACACGGTGCTGGGCAAAACCTATTACCTGATGGACGATGAGACCGGCTACAAGGAGCAGGGCATCGCCTCCTGGTACGGCCAGAAATTTCACGGACGCAAAACCTCCAACGGCGAAACCTACGATATGTACGGCATGACCGCCGCGCACAAGACGCTGCC
>NZ_DFTP01000090.1:0-4478 GCF_002381585.1 Marinimicrobium sp. UBA4209 | reverse complement strand
TCAGAAAGTGTTCCAGAACATCTATGAAGATGTTCTGGAACACTTTCTGATCTTCAAATTCGAGGTAGGTGTCCTGATACTCTTCATTGATGTTGGCTCCGTTTAGGTACACGGACCACTGATCAGTGATGTCGTAGGTGACGTTCAGATCGAGTTGGCCATAGTCATCCTGGTACAGGGCCTGTTCAGCCAGCGTGGCAGCGCCACCAATGGCGATCAGACGGGGCGAGCGGAAGTTGTATGCCAGACGGGCCGACAACCGGTCGTTCTCATACCAACCAACGATATTGTAGGTATCTTCCGAGTTGTTCGGGAAGGGCAGCTCTTTGCCCGCCAGGCCGGTGGCGTCCTGCGAGCTTTCGGACAATGTGTAGTTCACATCAAAGCCGAAATCGGACAGGAAACCGTCGGTCAGGTCGCCAAAAGCAACTTTCGCGGCCAGCTCGAAACCATTCACCTCGCCACCGGTACCTTGAACCAAAGCTGAGAAAGGCCAGGGACCGCGGTTAATGCCATCGCTATCCGGTTCGTCCAACATGATGGTATCGGTCTGGACAAAGCTGTCGATTTCGATCCGGTACATGGCGGCACTCACCATTGAGGCATCACCCAAATACCATTCCGCGCTCAAGTCATAGTTTTTGGCGCGAGTGGGATCGAGCTCCGGGTTACCGTTCAGACTGCCATCCACAACGCGCATGCACTGACAGTCGTCATTGAAGGTGCGGCCCACACGCTTGGCACCACCCCAGTCCATCAGGTTCAATGGCTGCATGGTTTCACCGTAGCCGAGACGAACAATCACGTCATCGGTCGCGTTGATGGCGACGTTCAGGCTTGGCAAGACGTCTGTGTAGCTCCGGCGGGTCACGACATCACCGGTATCATAGGACACGCCGGAGTGCGGCACTTGAGCGCCCACTTCATTCTGAACCACGGTCAGGTCGGTTTCGATGACTTTGACCCCGAGATTACCGGTGACAAAATCGTCGTAGTTGAAGTTGACTTGGGTGAAGTAGCTGAACTCATTTAAGCCGACGCTGTAAGTTTCCCCCGGCTGTTCGTACTTGATCTGTTCACCGAAGACGCGCTCCTGGAAGGCCAGCGTATCGTCAAGCTCGCGCGGATCCACAGCCCAGACTCCGGGAATGCCGGACACGGGTCCGAAATCGTCGATCCAGACCACATCGGCATTCTGATCCAGGGTCATCGGTGGAATCAGTGTGTATGGCGCATATTCCTGATCACCGTTTTCGTCGAGAACCGGATCACCATTTTCATCGACCAGGAACTCACCTTGTTGCAGATCGGGATCACACTCCGCGGTGCCCGCGAACTGGTCTACCGCTTTCCATTGCGCCTGACAGCCGGTGTCTTCGAATTCCGCGAAGTAGGAGAAAACTTCGTGATCCACAAAGCGCTCACTTTGGCGCAGACCGACATCAACACTGGTAATACCAAAAGGCTGGTCATCAAAGGCATAGTTCCAGCGAGTGCTGAAGGTGTTCATTGTGGCTTCGTCGTCGGTATTACCCTCGGACGAGCCGGCACCGACGTGGTAGGCACTGATGTCGGCCATATAATCCGCTACCGACTGCTCGCCCAGACCACCGTCGACTGTTTGATCGAAGCCACTAAACGCCGGGTGTTCTCCGGACGCATCGTAGCGGATCTGGAAATCGTTGGTTTCAATACCATTGGGTGAGAATTGGATAAAGCAGCCACCGTCTTCACCCACCGGCTCGCCGGGAATGGCGTTGTCACCCGTGCAATCTCCCGCCGGGCGCAGGCCGCCGGGGCCGGTCACCAGGCTTCCCTGATCAATGCTGAGCAGATCGCCCTCGATATAGCCATGACGCATCTGAGCATCGGCACTGGCGCGGGTCAGTCGAACCTGACCGGTGAGAGCACCACCCATGTCAAAGTTCAACTCGGCGCTGCTGTTGTTGGACTCTTCCAGGTTGTAGTTGGTCTGGGTGAACGACTGCATCCGGTAGGGATTCAGATCGTACATGGTGGTAGTGGCCCAGCTATTGCCTTCGTACTCGAAGCGATCCTCGGTAAGACCTTCCTCCACCGGTAGCGCATAGTGGTTGAAACCCTGCCAGCGGCTATTGTGGTTAAAGCCGGCGCGCCGGTTCCAACGTTCCTGCTTGCTGTAGAAATGATCAACGACCAGCTCTACACCATCCGCAAGTTCCGCCTGGAAAGACAGGTTCAGGCCGTCCCGATGACGCTCTTCCGCTTTATTGAATGCGGTCACACCATGAGGCACGGTGTAATAAAAATCGTAGGGGGTGGCCGGACCAATTCCCCAGTAGGTATGGTTGTTGTTGTGCCAACCCAGGTTCCCGCCGTTTTCGGAGGTGTCATTCCAGCCGTTGAAGTTACTGGACAAGTTCTTCTCGGTGGTTACCGCACTGACCAGAAAGCCAACGTTGTCATTTGTCCAACCAACCAAACCACTAACCGTGGGATCGGTCTCCTCGCTGATCGAGCCCTGGTCGACCTCTGCAGAACCAGAGAAAGTCCAACCGTTATCCAGATCAAACGGGCGGCGGGTTTTCAGATCCACAGTGCCGGAAATACCCAGGGTGCTCAGGGTCGCAAGCGGGGATTTGTAGACATCGGCGCCGGAGAACAGCTGGGAGGGCAAGTCACCAAAGTCGGCGCCGGAGGAATCGATGGTGGTGGCACTCAGAAAGGTTTCGCCGTTGAGCGAGGTGGCGACATTGGCCAGGCCGCGAATCTGGACTGGACCACCTTCACCGGCGGTGCGCTCTACCTGAATACCGGGAATCCGCTGGAGGGAGTCGGCGATGGTGACATCCGGCAGCTTGCCGATGTCTTCGGCGGAAATGGCATCGACGACCGAGGCCGCATCGCGTTTGGTGTTCACCGCGTTGAGCTGGGAGGCGTACACGCCGGTGACCACAATTTCTTCCAGCATGGGCTCATCCTGCGCCTGCACCAATGCGGGTGCGATCAGCAGTGATGAAATGCTGGATGCGAGCAGGGTTTTTCTGAAACCCCTGGGTTTATTGAATGCTTTGCTGCGAGTTTCCATGACGACCTCCTAACGGATCTTATGTTGTTTTGATGGACGTTGTTGGTACTACTGTTTTCTAGCTTATGCTCTTTTTACGCCCGATGGGACAACGTTGTCAAACACTTTTTTGTAGAAAGTTGTTCCGGTACCACCCGCCGGTCAATCCAGGCGGGTCGAACGACTGACGTTGTTGTCCAGACGGGTGCGCAACATCACCGGTGCCTGTTCGGCCGATACCGACGACTGGAAGGCTTGCCAGTCCAGGCCATTGGTGCTGACTTCGACCGGCAGGCCGGGCAGGGCGGTGTTCACCTGCAATTGGCCGTTTTCCCACCGGGCACCCGGAGGGGCCAGATACGCCTGGACACCGGCTTCGGCGAGGCGCGGTAATTCGCGTTCCGCCAGGGTTCGGGCGAACACCGCAAATTCCCGTGCGCGAGCCTCGGCACTGGAAGAGCCCCCTTCCCATTCGGCTCTGTGCCAAGCGCGCTCGGCCAAGGCGAGCAGGCGGGGGTAGACCATGCGCTCGAGCTGCTCCGGGGTACGGATGGTTTCGGTCCAGACCTGGCCCTGAATGCCGAGGATGTTGTCCGGTTGTTTCAGGGGCGGCAGGGCGCGCCCCACTAGCGCCTCGAGGTTGTCGATGGGCGCGCCATTGCGGGTAGTGTCGGCGTTGGCATAGAGGTGTTCGGGCATGTAGCCGAACACTTTGCGGGTATCGGTGTACCGGGTGGCCCAGTAGTAACCGCGCTCTTTTGGGTGGGCCTCATAGGGGTGGTCAAAGTAGAGATGGGTACCGTGAGACAACACCACCTCATAACCGGCGTTTGCCAAACGATAGGCCCGGTCGGCCACGCCCCATTCCCAGATGTTGTCCCAGGCGTTGGCGATGACCCGGTCGTTGTCAAACTGACCCCGGTTGAACGGATTGTTCGCGTCGTACATCAAGCCGTCTTCCCAGCCCGCGAGGGCCAGGCCCCGCTGCTTGGCCAGCGCGGCAACGCGGCTGACAAAGTAGGGCTTCAGATCTGCAACACCGGCAACACCTTCCCGTTCGGCAATCAGATCCCGGCAGGCGGGGGAGCCAGTCCAGGAGCCTTTGCCCACTTCATCGCCCCCCATATGGAAGATGTTCAGCTTGAGTCCGGCATCCCGGTACATCTGCTGCAGCTCGTACATCACCTTGTCCACAAAGGCATAGGTGGACTCCAGGCAGACATCGATGGAGTTGTCGGTGTAGTTCTGTACGGTCATGTAATCCGAGGTGTCCTCGGGATGAGACAGCAGGTACTGACGGGCGGCCTCCGGTTGTTCCGCAGCCATCAAACGGCGGTAACGGGCGTCCATGGACTTGATGGCTGCCCGGGCATGACCGGGCATATCGATTTCGGGGATAACTTCAATGTGCTGTCTAACGTCAATTACTTTG
>NZ_DFTP01000005.1:65867-72059 GCF_002381585.1 Marinimicrobium sp. UBA4209 | reverse complement strand
GATGGAGACCCGGGCCAAGCTGGAGCGTTCCCGGGAGCTGGTGTGGCAGGTTCACGACATCGGGGAACAAACCCGGCAACAGCATAAGCGGGATCGTTTTTACCAGAAGCTCGGTGTGGCGTTGATTGCGCTCAGCGGGCTGGCTCTGCTGGGGATTCTGCTGGTTTATCTCGCCTGGTTTTGAGTCTTACGGACTTTTAGCGGGGGAATTCCGGCGATCTGACTGACCGCCGGAATGCAGGGCGTGCCAGATTTACTCTTTGGCGGCAGCGCCTTCCAGCAGCGACTTGAGCTCGCCACTTTCGGACATTTCCATCACGATATCGCAGCCGCCGATCAATTCCCCCTTGACCCACAGCTGCGGGAAGGTCGGCCAGTTGCCGTACAGGGGCAGACCGGAGCGGATTTCGGGGTTGGCCAGCACATCGACGTAGGCAAACCGCTGACCGCAGGCCATCACCGCCTGGGAGGTGCGCTGGGAAAAACCGCACTGAGGTGCGTTGGGCGAGCCCTTCATGTAGAGAATCACCGGGTTTTCTTCGATCTGCTGCTTGATGGTTGCCTGTACTTCGTCCATAGGACTGCCTGACCTCTCTTGTGCCAATAAGGTGAACAAAATTCGTGGGTTACCCTCGCCCGGGAAAGACCTAGCAGGCGAGTCAAGTATTCGCATTCTAACGCAGCCGGCGCGCGGAAACCAGTCAGGAGGCGCCCAGTCGCTTCTTGGTCAGCCGGGTAGGCGGATGGCTGGCCGGGTCTTCCGGCCAGGGGTGTTTGGGATAGCGGCCCCGCATCTGTTTGCGCACCTCCCCATAGGCCCCCTGCCAGAATGACCCCAGCTCGCCGGTAATCGCCAGCGGGCTGCCGTTGGGCGAGGCCAGGTGCAGCCGCAGTGGCACCCGCCCGTCGGCGAGTTCAAAACGGTCACACCCGAAAAACTCCTGCAGTTTGCCGCTCACCGTCGGCGTCCCGTTTTCGGGGTAGTCCACCGACACCGAGCGGCCGCTGGGCAACGCCACTTGGAGCGGGAGCAACTGGTCCAGCGCCTGCACGGCATCGTGCCCGAGATAAAACGCCAGTGCCTCGCGCCAGGGCAACCGGTCGGGGTGAAGGCTATCGGTCACGAAGGGGGCAAACCATTGATCGAGCGTCGATAACAACACCGACTCATCCAGCGTCGGAAGGTCCAGCACCCCCGACTCATTGGCCAGCTGGGCCCGTCGGTACAGTCCTGTGGCCGCCTCCGGCCAGGGGTAGGCACTGAGCCCGCGTTCGCGCAGATCCGCCACCAGTGCCTCGGCCAACGCCTCGCCGGTGACCGGGTGTCGGTCCTCGGCGGTCACCGAGCCCCCCATCCGCCAAGTGGTGTGCATCACCCAGCCCTTGCCGCGATGACTCAGTCGGGATTCACACTGACTGAGGGCGCGCCGCTGCTCGGCGTTCAACGTCAACGGCCAGCCGACGCCGCTATGCCCTTTACCCCGGGCCTGCACATCGGCAAATACCGCCCACTCGCTGTCCAGGGGCCGATCCGGCGCGACGCTGATGCCGCTGTTGAGCCGGTACCGGCCCGAATCCTGACGATGACCAATCCGGTCCCGGAAGGCATCGGCGAGGCAGGCCGGGTCCAGCTCGGCCCGACTTTCCCCGGCGCTCAACGCCTTGAGCCAGCGCTGCGCCTGCCGCTGCCAGGTGCGCTGACCGGCGCGCTGGGCCCGGGCCGCCGCCTGCCACTGATTCGACGTTTCCAGGACGTCAAAATGCACGGCCAGCGCCAACAGTAAAGCGCCTTCCGGCAGGGTCTTCTGCGCCCCGGTCTGAAGCGACGATTCATCAAGCGCCTTTTCATAAAGAGCCGTTTGCAGAAAACGGGCCAGGCGCGGATGGGTCCCCAGCGCCGCCACCTGCCGTCCGGCGTCGGTCACCCAGCCCGCTTCATCCAGTAACCGCCAATCCTGCAACTGCCGGCGGGCTCGTTCCAGCGCCAGCCCGTTGGGCGCTTCCAGCCACGGCAACTCCTCCACCGGGGAACCCCAGTGCGCCAACCGCAGAGCCAAAGGCACATAATCGGTGGAGCGCACCTCCGGCGGCTCCGCTGGCGCCAACGCCTCCTCCTGGGACCAGAGCCGGATACAGTGCCCCGCCTGCACCCGCCCCGCCCGGCCGCGACGCTGCTCGGCGCTGGCCTGACTGATCCGCCGGGTCTGCAGACGGCTCACGCCGGTGCCCTGCTCAAACACCGAACGGCGCACCTGCCCGGAGTCAATCACCAGGGTGACATCGGCGATGGTCAGCGAGGTTTCGGCGATATTGGTGGCGAGAATCACCCGCGGGCCACTGGCCGGATCCAATGCCTCCTGCTGCTCTTTATCCGGTACCCGACTGTGCAGGCGAGCCAGCCGGGCGGACGGCTCCCGGCGCGCGAGCGCCGAGGCGCAGTCTTCAATCGCCCGCCAGCCGGGCAGAAACACCAACACGGTCTGCGACCGCCAGTCGGCCACCTCGGACAGCGCCCGTAACAAATGCTCATCCAGGCGCTCCGCGGCCCCGCGGGTATCCCGCCGGGGCGCAAGATACTGCACCGATACCGGGAAACATCGCCCCGGCGCCGACAGCCGCTGGGCCACCTGCTGTTGTAGCGCCGGATCGGGCGTGGCGGACATCAACACCAGCGCAATATCCTCCCGCAGCACCGCCACCTCCTGCAGCCAGGCCCAGGCCGTATCCTGATCCAGTGCCCGCTCATGCACCTCATCCAGCATCACCGCCGCCACCCCGGCCAACTCCGGGTCGGCCAGCAGACGCTGCAGGGCAATCCCCGGCGTCATCACCACCAGCCGGGTCGCCTCGGACACCTGCCGGTCAAACGGCACCTGATAACCCACCGTCTGGCCCACCGACTCCCCATACAGCGAAGCCAGCCGCCGCGCCACCCCCCGCGCCGCCAGAATGCGCGGCTGCACCAACCAGACTTGCTGCCCGTCCGGTGCCGCCTCCAGCGCCCAAAGCGGCGCCAGGGTGGATTTCCCCGCACCCGGCTCGGCTTCCAGCAGGAGCGGGCCCCGGCCAAGCGCGTTGATGAAATCGGCGTGGTAGTCACTTAGGGGGAGGTTTGGGAGAGAGGTTGGTTTCATTGGTTTTTACGGTTTAGTAGCGTCGAAGAGTGGGGCATTAATTTACCTGTCTGCGCGGATTTTGGGGGTATTTACGGCGGATGCGCGCTTTGCGCTCCGAAACGTCGGACCGATCCGCCCTACGCGACCGATGGCACGGAGGGCGCGGGCGGGGTAAACCCTTACGGGACCGTGGAGCGGGGGACCCGCGATTCGAGCCTACAGGGATGTATTCACGGCGTGTCCCGTAAGGGTTTACCCCGCTCGCGCCCGGACGCTCCGGTTACCACCGGTATTCGAGGTTCAATCCGGCACTCACCTGCCGACCGGGGGCGGGCTCGAACGAGCGGCCGTTGCCCTGATTGACGATTACCGCACCCACATACTGCTCATCGGTCAGATTCTCCAGCTTCAGCCAACCCGAGGCCAACCAATCACCCCACTGATGGGCCGAATCCACACTCCAATCCCAGGTGACCGCCGAAGGCGCAAACACCGCATTGTCATCGCCGGTCGCCACCTCACCGCGATAGCGGGCCACCAGCGCCGTGCCCAGGCGATCATCCTGCAGCGGCTCCCAGCGCAACTGGGTATAGAGGTTGATATCCGCAATGCCCGGTAGCTGATTGCCCGCCTCGGGCCCGGACGCATACTCCGCGTCCAGGTAACTGGCACTGAAACGCGCCCACCAGCCCGGCGTCAGATGCAGCTCACCGAAGGCTTCCAGCCCCCAGCGCTCGGTCTCAGCGGCGTTGCGGTAGGTGGTACGGCCACCTTCGGATTGATCCACCACCAGCTCATCGTCACTGTCGATCTGGAACAGGCTCAGCGTCACCCGATGCGGCGACGCCAGACCCCAGCGCAGGCCCGCCTCAATCTGCCGGTTTTCCGCCGGCGACAGCGCGGTATTCAAGCCGGAGCCCTCGTTGCGGTAGGCCATCTCGGTCAGGGTCGCGGTTTCGTAGCCCCGACCGGCCCCGGCGAACGCCTCCCACTGGGTGTTCAGACGAACGGTTGTACCCAACGCCAGCGCGACGAAATCATCGTCCCGGCCACCGCTGTCGTCCGGATTGCCCGGGTTATCGCCATCCGCCGGCACCACAAAATAATCATCCACCGCAAAGGACAGGTCGCTGTGGCGGGCCCCGCCGGTGATTTCCCACCGATCGGTGGGCTGCCAGGTCAGCACCCCATACAGATCCCGACTGTCGACTTCACCCAGCTCGTCACGGCGCAGGGCTCCGGTTTCGCCCTGATCATTGACGTAGCCACGGCGCCGATCCTCCTGGCGCTCGACACTCGCCCCCAGGGTCGCCTCCAGCGGGCGATCGAGCAGGGAAAGATCGCGGGTGTAGCTGGCCCGGAGGCCCGAAAAATCCCGGGTCAGATCAATTACCGCGCCAGAGCTGGTCACGTCGTCCCCGGCAAATGGCAGCCACTGGTCTACCTCGCGCAGGCCCTGCCAGATCGCCGCCTGCCAGCGGTGCTTACCCTCCGCCTGGCGCAAGGTGACCGAACCCTGCTGATGGCGAATACGCTTGCGGGTGTTGAACAGCTCCGCGCGCTCGTTGCCCGCACGGGGGTCCTCCCGCCAGCGCTCCGGCGACAGGCCGAGCGGATCCTGCAAGAGCGGATCGTGGCTGGTGTCCAGGCGCACCACCGTTTCTATGCCGCTGTCGGCCTGATAATACAGCTGGGCCCCGGCCTGGCGCCGCTCGGCTTCCGCGTGGGGCCGCTCGCCATCGCTGGTAAAGCGCGAACCGTGGACCCGAGCGCCCCAGGCGCCCTCGCGCCATTCGCCGGTCACTGCCTGACGCTGCCGATCGCCCTCCCCGGCCAAAACCCGCCCGCTGAGACGGTTCTGCTCGGGCGCGGCGCTGTCAAACTGGATCACCCCGCCGGCGCCATTGCCATACAACGCCGCCAGCGGGCCGCGCAGGACCTGTACTCGATCCACTTCATCCACCGGCACACTGGAGAGCTGCCCCTGGCCGTCCGGCGTACTCAGGGGAATACCGTCCAGCTGCAGGTCAATGCCGCGCACACCGAACGCCGAGCGGGCGCCAAAACCGCGCAGGGTCACCCGGGTATCCTGGGCGTAATTGGAACGGCTGTCGGCCTGCACGCCGGGCAACCCCTGTAGCAGCTCGCCACTGTCGATGCGCATCCCCGGCTGTTGGCGATCCATCGCCAGGGACGCCGCCCCGGGTAAGGCATCTCCCTCGCGCGCCTCGCCGGTCACCACCAGGGTTTCCAGCCCCTCGGCCTGAGCGCCGGCGCCAATCAGGGCGGCAATGGACAACGGAGCCGCACGGACGAGGAGCGCCGAGCGCAATGCTCGGACTGAAACAGAGGCGAAATGTCGAGCCATGAACTACCACCTTGGGGATCGTTGTCAGAATTCGGCCCCGAACCGGGGCGCGGCCATGATACCGGGTTCGGCCTCCGGCCTGTAGGCCAGAACCGTACACAAAACGGCCATGAGTACGGCCAGGCAACGCGAATGGATGCCATTTGCCAACGCCGTAAAATGGCTATAGTATTGCTTTTTTGCCATTTACGGGTTCATGCCGTCCGCCCAACGAGGCCACACACGGCGAGCTCAAGGCCGACTCGGAGCGTTCCGAACCCCCTGTTTGATCCCCGCCTTATCGAGATCTGGCTGCCTGTTCACGACAACGGGCTTTTGGCGGTTTTATTGATTCTGTTTTCCGGCTCTCTGGAGCGGATGGCTGTGGAGTAAACCATGGACACATTGATGAACACTTACGGTACTCGCACTCTGACCCTGGTTCGGGGCGAAGGCAGCCGTGTGTGGGACGATCAGGGCAATAGCTATATCGACGCCATCAGTGGCATCGCAGTCTGCGGGCTGGGCCATTCCCACCCGGCGGTGACCCGCGCCCTGTGCGATCAGGCCGGCACCCTGCTGCACGTCTCCAACCTGTACAACATTCCGCCACAGCGCCAACTGGCGGACCTGTTGTGCGAGCAGACCGGTATGGAGCGGGTGTTTTTCTCCAACTCCGGGGCAGAAGCCAACGAAGCGGCGATCAAGCTCGCCCGTAAGTACGGCGCC